>DATHJA010000262.1:0-10991 GCA_035316475.1 Edaphobacter sp.
GGTATAAACCGTCCGGTTGAGGCTTCAACCAGTCCTGCCATCGCAGGCCACCTCCAACAGTCGCCATCAGGGGCAGCATTACCAGATGCATCACTCCAGGAATCAGAAAGAGCGCCACAGGAAGGTATTTCAGCGGAAAACAATCCCAACAAATACGCAGAGGCTCCTTCATGGTGAGATAGACAATCAGCACGGAGACAGCCGGCAGCAACATGGAAAGATATGCCAGGCCAATGAACGGGCTCTCATGGCCGCCGGTAAGTCCGATGACAAGGCTCAGGCCAATTGCCATGGCATAAGCGGACGCAACGAAGGCGACAATTGCTTTCATGTCTTCAGAAGGGGATGCCAGCTCGCCGTCTAAGGTCTCCAGTTTAATAGATGCGCACCCTCGACAGCGACGGCTTTGATAGTCCTTTTCCGATAATCATGCCATTGCCGATTTTTCCAAGACGGCCTACCGGCGAGTAAGGCATGTTTATGCCATGACAAAACCGACATCCTCCACTGCGATTCCTTGTGTCCGTTACCGCAACGCCCACGCCGCCATCGACTGGCTTATACGCGCCTTCGGGTTTCAGAAGAACGCCGTCTACACCGGTCCCGACAATGCTGTCATCCATGCCCAGCTCACCCTCGGTGAGGGTGGAATGATCATGCTCGGCTCTGTCGACAATCTCAGCGAATACGGCAAGTTCATGGCACATCCCGATGAGATTGGCCTGCGCGAGACCAAAGGCATCTACCTTGTCGTCCCCGACGCGGATGCCACGTATAAAACCGCCAAGCTGGAAGGAGCCAAGATGGTCCTCGATATCAAGGACATGGACTACGGAGGCCGTGGCTTTACTTGTCGCGACCTGGAAGGACATCTCTGGAGCATCGGGACCTACGACCCATGGCAAACCTCTGCATAGTGGCAAAGGGAAACATAGCTGACGTCTGCTTTTGTCCGTGATAACGTCAGGCCATGGAGCTGAATCCGTACGCAAAATTTCTCGGCGATCAGGAGCCGATTCCAGTCATTACGGCGACCGTTGAACGGCTCCATGCCTTCATCGATCCACTCACACCCGCACAGGCGGATCGCAGCCCCGAGCCGGGAAAGTGGAGCATCCGCGAGATCGTCGCTCATCTCGCGGATTGTGAGCTGGTCTTCGCAGTCCGTCTCCGCCAGACACTGGCGGAGGAACACCATATTATCCAGCCCTTCGACCAGAGCATCTGGGCCGAACGCTACGGGGCCTACGATTTGGGCTCCGCTCTCGCTCTCTTCTCCGCCGCTCGAAACTGGAATCTCAAGTTTCTGACGACCGTCACCGACGCGGATCGTCATCACCCAACCACGCACCCCGAACGCGGAACCATGACCCTGTGGACGATTGTCGAGACCATTGCAGGTCACGATCTGAACCATCTCCTGCAGGTGGAGCGGATCGCAAAAACGCTCCAGGCAGTATAGACCTGGAGCTTGGACACTCCATGTATCCGAAGCAGAATCTTATGGTTACGACTACTGAAATGTCATGCGATTCCGTCGTGAGTTGATCTCCATAATATTCAAATCCGGAACCTTTTTAAGGTCATCGGAAGATTTGAAGTCGCCATTCTTTTCGCGGTAGGCAACGATGTCTTGTGCCTGCTTCTTCGAGAATCCAAGCTGGCTTTCGATATCGGCCGCGGTCGCCTTGTTCATGTTGGTCTTCGAGGTGACCTGTGGGAAACTTTTGGTCAGATAATCGAGGATCTCGGTGTAGTCCTCATCGGATCCCGCGGCACCCAGTCCGGCCATCTTCGTGATGGTATCCTCCCACCCCTGCCGGTTCTGACCGTTGGCAATAACATTGGTCGGCGAATGGCACTTGCCACAGACCCGGATGAGGGTCTGCTTCCCCGAGCCCTCGGGGAGCTGTGGGTACTGAGAGTCGCCCGATTGCGATGAACTCTGCGCCGGCTGCGATCCCTGCTGAAAGCCTGTAGATGCAAGCGCCGCTGCGGTGGATACGATTACGAGCCCGGTTCCGAAGGCAAGCGTCGCAATCCATGCCGGGCGGGTGAGATATCCTGCTGATCCATTCTTTTTAGCCATACGTTTTCGAATTGCACCTGTCATAAAAATAGGAATCTCAAGCGATCGTATCTATCGTATCTATCGTATCTATCGTTGTAATCAGTTGTAATCGATCTGGGCTGCCTGAGCTCTCTTGTCCAATTATCGTCTTAGACGACGTGCCTTCAAGTTTCGATGCCAGTTCAGGAAACATCTTCCCGAAATGAGACGTCTCATTCAGAGAGATGCTATGTAGACCTCCGCAGGCCTGTCAAGAGAATCTGGATTCTCCATCCCGAACCGGTCAAATCCTTTGAGGCGGAGATAGAAGACCAGAGCGAAGCTTCAGGCGCCATGACCTGCCGGGAGCGAAAGCCTGGGGCACGCAAGAAACGTTCATGTAGGATTTTGTCATTATGCCGCCAACACAAAAGGAGCTAGCGAAGCTTGCTGGTGTCTCTTCGGGTACGGTTTCCAATGTCATAAGCGGGTCTACGAAGGTAAGCGAACGGTCCAGACAAAAGGTTCTGGAGGCGATTCGGGTCCTGAACTATCATCCGAATCTCATTGCCCGCAGCCTGAAGACCAACCGAACCCGCACGCTCGGGATCGTCATTCCCGACATCACAATTCCTTTTTTTCCGAAGATTATTCGCGGGGCCGAGTGCGCCGCGCGAGAGCGGGGATATTTTTTGATCGTTCTTGATTCAGAGGGTAGTCCGGAGCGCGAATCCGAGATGTTTGCCCTGCTTCGTGCCCAGAGGATTGAGGGCATGCTGCTGGTTACAGCCAGTGGAGAGGAGCTGACCCCGGAGAAATGGGACGCGCTCAGCTCATCCTTTCCCGTCGTATGCCTGGATCGGCTTCCCGTAAATCTCGATATCGATTCGGTGTGCGTGGACGACTGCGGCGCCGCGGAGATGGCAATCTCGTACCTTATGGGGTGTGGTCACAAAGAGATCGCCGTCATCACGGGCCCCCTGTCGCTTCGCAATGAACAGGAGCGGGTACGCGGATATCGCCAGGCACTGCAGAAGGGCGGAATTGCCGTTCAACGATCTCTTATATGGAATGGCAGCTTTGAGCAGGACGAGGTAGCGCGGGTGTGTCAGAACGGGATGCTTCGCCCAACGGGAAGGCCCACTGCACTGTTCGCGACTAATGGAGTTACCGGCCTGGCGGCGCTGCGAAGTCTCTACAGCGTCGGGCTGAGTACTCCAAAAGACTTCGCCTTCATTACCTTTGATGAAATTACGGCAGAAGATTTTTTTCGACCAGGCATCACATCCGTAGTTCAGCCCACCTTCGACATGGGCTATCGCGCCGTAGAGGTGCTTCTGGAGCGGATAGAAAAGGGAAAAGAGGACGGCAGCCGGCGCACGAGGGTTCGCCTGCCCGCTACGCTTACGGTTCGCGAGTCCTCAGGCGCGCCCCTGGCCCTCGCTGCAAGCAAGGAGAGCACTGCGCGAAGACAAACGCGTGGCCGTGCCGTGCGGACTCGTTGACAGTCATCGACGTCGGGCGATACCGTGAGACGTCTCATTATTGATAAGTTCCATCAATCATTCCACCTTCTCCTACTATGGCCATCCTTCTCAACGCAGTTTCGATTGAAAAGAGCTTTGCGGGAGTTCATGCCCTGAGAGATGTCTCCTTCGAGCTGAAAGAAGGCGAGGTTCACGCCCTGATTGGTGAGAATGGCGCCGGAAAATCGACCTTAACCAGGATCATCACCGGCATATTAAGACCCGATTCAGGCAGGCTCACGATCCAGGGGAACGACGTCCATGACAATACTCCACAGTACGCCCGCTCGCTGGGCGTGGCGGCAATCTACCAGCAGCCTGTTCTCTTCCCTCACCTGACCGTTGCGGAGAATATCGCCCTCCCGCTCGAGAGCGCGAAACCCAGGTGGAGGATCGATTGGAAGCGCCGTTATGCGGACGCCCGGGATCTTCTTCTTCGCATGGGAATCAGCCTCGATCCACGACGCCTGGCTGGCTCCCTCAGCATGGCAGAGCAGCAGATCGTCGAGATTGCAAAGGCGATCGGCTCCCATGCGCGGATTCTGCTGATGGACGAGCCCACGGCCCTGCTAACCGATCGCGAGGTCGACAATCTCTTCCGGCTGGTTCGGCAGCTTCGTCAGGACGGCGCGGGAATCGTCTACATCTCGCACAGGCTCGAGGAGATCGAAGCCCTCGCAGACCGAATCACGGTACTTCGCGATGGAAGCACGATCGCCTGCAAAGAGGCTCGCGGCATCGATCGTGCCGGACTAATCGAGCTGATGGTGGGCCGCTCACTGGCTTCGATCTATCCGAAACGCGAGGTACCTGTTCGCGAGACCGCGCTTGAGGTCGACAATCTGTCCAACGCTGCTCTTGGCCTGCACGATATCTCTTTCACTGTAAAACGCGGGGAGATTCTCGGCTTCGCCGGGCTCGTAGGATCAGGCAGAACGGAGCTCGCCAGAACCATCTTCGGCCTCTCTCCGGCTCATTCCCCGATCAAACTCGATGGCAAGCCCGTGCGAATCACCTCTCCGGCTCAGGCCATCCGCATGGGGATTGGATATCTTCCCGAGGATCGGCGGCAACACGGCCTCATTCTGGAGATGGGAATTGCGGAAAATATCAGCATGGCAAACCTGCAAGCCGTGTCTCGCTGGGGCTTGATCCAGAGAACACAGGAGACGGATCAGGGCGAGTCCTACATTCGCAGCCTTCGCGTTAAAGCATCGAACGCATCAACGGCAGCAAAGACGCTCTCCGGAGGCAATCAGCAGAAGGTCGCTTTGGCCCGGTGGCTGGCCATTCATCCGCAGATCATGATCCTCGACGAGCCGACCCAGGGAGTAGATGTAGGCTCCAAATCGGAGATCCACGAACTGATCGTTCAGATGGCCGAACGTGGAGTTGCGATTCTCCTGATCTCCTCCGAGCTTCCGGAGATTCTAGGAATGTGCGATCGGATCGCGGTCTTTCGCGCGGGAACCATCGTCGGCACGCTCTCGCGCGCAGAGGCGACACAACCGAAGATTATGGCTCTGGCATTCGGGCATGCCGATACTCCGCCTCAGGAGAGCGCACGCGCATGAGCAGCCGCGCAAGAGAGATAGGGGTGTGCCTTACCATCGTCGCGCTTATGCTGCTGCTGGCCTGGCACGCGCCAGGATACTTCACCCTCGCTAACCTTACGGATCTCTTTCTTGCAAACATGCCGGTGATGATTATTGCGGTCGGCATGACGATGATTATCCTGACCGGAGAGATCGATATCTCGGTCGGCTCTATCTTCGCAATCTGCAGTGTCGTGATGGGAGTATGCGCAAGCCGAGGCATGCCTGTTGTGGTGAGCGCATTGGTAGCCTGTATTGTGGGCGCACTGCTCGGGGCGATTAATGGAGCTCTCATCGCCTACGTCCGGATTCCTTCGATCGTAGCGACCCTGGCAACCATGGTTGCGCTTCGCGACGGCCTTCGATGGTGGACTCAGGGCGCATGGATTCAGGGGCTGCCGCGGCAGTTCCAGTGGTTCGGTCAGTCGCAAGGCGCTTTTACCACCCTGTGTCTTGCTGCAACCGTGCTGATTGCACTGTCTACAGCACTGGGACTTCGTCATCTGCGGGTGGGAAGGTCGATCCTCGCAACAGGATCGAACAAGGCGGCCGCCAACATCGTGGGGATCGAGACAAACCGCGTCGTCTTTGGTGTCTTCGCGGCAACGGGCGTGCTCACAGGTCTGGCGGCGGTTCTGAACTCCGTCCGCTTCAATCAGGTTCCCAGCAACTCCGGGCTGGGGCTGGAGCTGAAGGTGATCGCTGCGGTCGCAGTCGGCGGTGCCGCTATCACAGGCGGATCGGCGACGATTACTGGAACGGTTCTTGGAGTAGTTCTGCTGGGCTGCATAGGCTCGGCACTTACTTTTCTCGGAATCAATGCTTATTGGGAGAAGGCCATCCAGGGAGGGATCATCCTGATCGCTGTCGCCGTCGACACACTGAATCTTCATCGCAGGGACCATGCATATACGCCTTCGACCTAAGCTCGCGCTTTCGGGCATTCAGTGGATCCTGGTCGCCGCTCTGTTGGTGGAGGGGGTGATCTTCAGCCTTGCCACGCCTGCATTCCTCACATGGACCAATCTGCTGGAGATTTTACGATTCAGTGTCGAGCTTGGACTCCTGGCCATAGCATTGACTCCCATCCTGATCACGGGCGGTATCGATCTCTCCGTCGGGTCGACTATCGGCCTTGTTGCGGTGACGTTTGGAATCGCCTGGCATAACCTTCATCTTCCTGTTCCTGCCGCTATCGCCATTGCCCTGTTCGTCGGCTGCGTTTGCGGCGCCATCAACGCCTTCCTTATCGCTTCCCTTCGCCTCCCCGCATTGATCATCACGCTGGGGACGTACTCTCTGTATCGCGGAATCGCCGAGGGCATCACAAAGGCAGCTGAGAGTTTTACAGGCTACCCGCACAGTTTCCTGATGCTCGGACAAGGCTATCTGTGGAAGATTCCAATTCAGATCTTTGTCTTCGCCTTCTTCATTGCCCTCTATGGAGTTCTTCTTCACCGATCGACGATCGGACGCGGGCTCTATGCTATCGGCTTCAACGCAGAGGGAGCCCGTTACGCAGGCATCCCTGTTCGCCGCTACCTCGGGTTCGTTTACCTTCTGGCGGGAGCGATCGCCGGGGTTGCTGCGATCATCTACGTCTCACACCTGGGCCTGGCCAAATCGGACCTTGGAACCGGCTTTGAACTACAGGCCATCACCGCCATCGTCATTGGAGGAACCTCGGTCTTCGGAGGACGCGGAAATCTTCTGGGAAGTATCCTCGGGCTCCTCTTTCTGTGCGTTCTGCAAAATGGCCTGCACCTGCTGGCTTTGCCCTCGGAGGTAACCGGCGTCCTGACAGGTGTGCTCCTGATCCTGGTGATAACCGCGGACCTGCTTCACAGCCGGCTCGCTGTCGACTCCGATCGCCGGACACGACTGAAGAGGCCGGTGCTGCTCGCAGCGAGTGCAGGAGCGCTGCTGCTGATAGTGCTCCTGGCTACTATGGTTCGCATCTCTGCGCGCGGGGGCAGCCACTCAGCAGGAACACATCCTCGGCCTGTTATCGCAGTGATGCCCAAAGCCAAGGGAGATCCATACTTCCTCAGCGCTCGCGCAGGAGCCGAAGAGGCTGCGCGGGCTCTCGGAGTCGATCTCATATGGGATGGCCCCACCAGCCTTGATGCCTCCCTGCAGAACGAGCTGGTTGAAAGCTGGATCACGCGCGGCGTGGACGCAATCGTCGTTGCCGTCGAAAACAAAGGCAGCATCTCCACGGTTCTGCGAAAAGCGAGGCAACACCATATCGCTGTCCTCACCTGGGATGCCGACGCCGAGCCCGACGCGCGAGACTACTTCCTCAACCAAGCCACTCCCGAGGCAATTGCCAACACCCTGACCGACGAGGCTGCGCGCCTTCTCTCCGGCAAAGGACAGTTCGCCATCATCACCGGAGCGCTCAGTGCCGAAAACCAGAACCAGTGGATTGCATTTATCAAAGCCAGGGTCGCTGAGAAGTATCCGCAGATGAAGCTGGCGACGGTGTTGCCGAGCGACGACGACCGGGATCGTGCCTTCTCTCAGACCCAGAACATCCTGAAGGTCTATCCCGAGGTAAAGCTCATCGTCGCCATCTCTGCCCCGGCCGTTCCCGGCGCTGCGGAGGCAGTGCAACAGTCGGGACGTGGAGTCGCCGTGATCGGACTGTCGCTCCCCACCATCTGCAGGCCCTACATCCATAGTGGAGTCGTCCAGACCATCGTTCTCTGGAACACGCGCGACCTGGGCTATCTCACGGTGTATGCCGGGTGGCTTGCCTCGCAGAAAAAGATTGCCCCTAACGCTACCACGGTCGTCGCTGGCAGGCTCGGCGGTCTCCAGGTTCAAGGAAGCGAGATCATTCTTGGCACACCGATGATCATCAACCGATCCAATATCGATCAACTCAACTTTTAACTTCGATCAGAGAGAAGCTGTAGCATCACGAATGGCGGCCTCTATGGCCTGACGGTCTTCGAGAACACGAATCTGTAGATTGAACTCCCTGCGCTCTCCGGGAGCTAGAAACTGGAGCGTCCCCCGCTTGCGCTCCGCTTCCCTTCCCTGCGTTCTGCAATTCGCCGGCTCCAGCCCCAGCACAAAGTGATTCGCTCCGGTCATCTTCCACTGGTTGAACTCCGGTAAAGTATCGGCATCATAGCTCAGGGCCATGCCGAAGCCCGGATCGTCCCCATCGTTTACAAGAACGACCGTAACCTGATTCGACGCATCACTCTTCATTCGATGGAAGTAGACCCTCTCCTGCAGACCAGTCTCAGGCGAATCGAATCGATCCCACTGATCCACGATCTCAGCAGACCAGGCATCGATCGGCTCCACCTGCACGGAGGGAGCGTAGACCGTTGCCTTCTCCGTAAGCAGGGGAAAACCAAAATTGAAGTGATAGAGAATCATCAAAGGTGTCGTACGGACTCCCTGATTTTCGACGACATCGTGGATGGTCAGCGATGCACTCTTCAGCGAGGTCGTGATGGTTCTGTTGAGAACGAGGTTCTGCCCATGTACAGAAACCTCCCGAACGCTGCCCGAGACATAAAGGATGCAGTCGTCTCCCTCCCACGTCTCTGACCAGTTCACGTGTTCCGCTGGCGTGTTGGAGATAGAACCGTGCAGTCCGAGGCTTTGACCGTCGTCCTGCGAAGGCGCACCTACGGTCTCCAGGCCGCCTGTTGTCAGCAGGCCGCCTGTAAATCCCTTCAGCCACTCGAGGCCGCGATTGGAGTAGTAAGCAGGATGCACCATTCCCGTCGGCGAGTGCCAGCACAGGGAGCGCCCCTGAAAACTGGCCTCGTAGATATCCATGCCCTTGTCGGGAACCACCCAGAACTCAAAGCCGGCGGTCGTGCGGACCCGCAGGGTGCTTGTGCCCTTCGCCTTGCCTTGCGCGTGGAGGAAGGGTGTGATTCCTCCCACCTGCGAAAGCCGTCCAACTTTACTCAACAACTCTTCGCGCGAACTCCACGGCAGCATCAACGCTTCCTCTCATTGCGCATCAGGGCAGCTTCTTCAACCACACGTTACGGTGCAAGATCTTCACGTCTCCCCCACCCTCAATCTCAAAAGCCAGCAGTCCCTTCGCCTTGTAAAACTTCGGATCGGTATCCACAAGAATTGCCATCGCATGACCATTCACAATATGGGTCAAGGTATTGCCATCGGCGATGATCTCAACCTGGTTCCATTCGCCGGGCTTGATGTACGATTTCAGCTCATCCGGGTTCCCCAACGTTCCCAACAGGCGGGGCTTCTTATCTGGCTCTGTAGTGACCACCTGGCCGCGCCACGCGATGATTCCGCGAGGGCTGTCCTGCTCATAGAGCTGCCCCGTGTAGCGATTATTGTAGTCGAAGTCGCCCTGATATCCGGTCAGATTCCATTTGGCGTGCTGCTGTAGAAGAGCCTCGTTCTTCTCGAACCGCGTCTTCTGCTCCTCAGTCATCTGAGCCAGGCGCTCTGGAGAGATCTGACGCTTTTGAGGAGGAACACCCTCGCTGCGGTATTGAATTCCTCCATTCGCCCCCGTTCCTTCAAGCTTCATCTCCACCTTGAGCATGAAGTTTCCGACCTCTCCGCCGCGCCAGATGATGTTCGTCGTCCCGGAAGGGTGCGTATCGCTGGATACGCCAACGATAGAGCCGCCCTCAACGTGCCAAACTTCAGGCGGACCGTCCCATCCAGACAGGCTCTTGCCGTCGAAGATCTGCGTCCAGCCGTCGTGATCGTTAAAGTCGATCGGCTCCGGTTGGACAAAGCGGCTGCCACCGGCAGGAGCGGTCGCCGGCTTCTGCGCCTGAAGAGACACGGCACAAAACGTCCCTAGACAAAGAGAGGCCAGCATCGCTGGCGTGAAGAATCGTGATCCGATGTAATTCAACATAGCGTTCTCCTTGAGAACCACGTGACTTGAAGAGTCAGGCTTGCGGGATGGTCTCCCACTGTTTTGTCTTCGCAGACTTCAGAACAGCATCCGTAACATAGTCCACGGCCAGCCCGTCTTTAAACGTCGGCGCCGCTTCGCTTCCCTCGCCTACAGCTTTGAGGAAGTCCGCAACCTGATGGATGAAGGTGTGCTCGTATCCAATCTGCAGGCCGGGAACCCACCACTGTTTCATGTAGGGATGGTCCCCATCGGTGATGTGAATGCTCTTCCATCCCCGCAGCCTGCTCTCGTCGCGGTGATCGAAGAACTCCAGGCGATGCAGATCATGCAGATCCCATCTGGCCGATGCGCGTTCGCCATTAATCTCCAGCGTGAACAGCGCCTTGTGCCCGCGAGCATAACGGGTGGCCTCAAATAACGCCGTCGATCCGTTGTTGAACCGTCCAAGGAAGGAACTCGCATCATCGATACCGACTGGCTCAACCTTATTGGTCAGGCTGTGCCTCCGCTCCTTGATAAAGGTTTCGGTCATCGCTGCAACTTCAGTAAGCGAACCGTTCAGCCACAGTGCCATGTCAATGTTGTGGGCCAGCAGATCTCCGGTCACGCCGCTCCCTGCAACAGATGCATCCAGCCGCCAAAGACCTTCGCCCCCCTGAGGCAGGTCCTCGGAGATCGTCCAGTCCTGCAGGAACTGTGACCGATAGTGAAAGATGCGGCCAAAGCGGCCCTCTTCGATCAGATCCTTCAATAGCACCAGCGCCGGAACACGGCGATAGTTGTACCAGACCATGTTGGGACTCTTCGAAGCCTCGACGGCATCGGCCATCGTCTTCCCTTCCATAGCGGTGCGGGCAAGCGGCTTCTCGCAAAGCACCATCTTCCCCGCCTTCGCAGCGGCAATCGCGATCTCGGCGTGCGTATCGTTCGGGCTGGCA
>DATHJA010000263.1:0-2926 GCA_035316475.1 Edaphobacter sp.
CGACGGACGACCTCGATGCGGTGCTCGAGGAAGTAGCGAATGGCGTGGTCGAGCGGGAGGACCTTCGGCTGGCCGTTGTGGACGGCGAGGAAGATCATGGAGAAGCTCTCCTGCATGGGGGTGTGCTTGAAGAGCTGGTTGAGGACGATCTGCTGCTCGGCGCCGCGCTTGAGCTCGATGACGATGCGCATGCCGTCGCGGTCGGACTCGTCGCGGACGTCGGAGATGTCGTCGATGATCTTTTCGTTGGCGAGCTCGGCGATGCGCTTGATCAGGTTGGACTTGTTGACCTGGTAGGGGATCTCGGTGACGATGATCGCCTGGCGGCCGCCGGTGATGTTCTCGGTGGCGACCTTGGAACGCATGATGAAGCGTCCGCGACCGGTGTTGTAGGTCTGGGCGATTCCGGCGCGTCCATAGAGGAAGCCGCCGGTGGGGAAGTCGGGTCCCTTGACGTGCTCGAGAGCGATGGCGATGTCGGAGCGGTTGTCGCCCTTCTCCTTATTGAGGAGCGCGATGCAGGCGTTGACGACCTCGGTGAGGTTGTGGGGCGGGATGTTGGTCGCCATGCCGACGGCGATGCCGCCGCCGCCGTTCACGATGAGGTTGGGAATGCGCGCGGGAAGGACGGTGGGCTCGAGGGTGGACTCGTCGTAGTTGGGGGTGAAGTCGACGGTGTCGGAGTCGATGTCGGCGAGCATCTCACCGGCGATGCGGGTGAGGCGCGACTCGGTGTAACGCATGGCGGCGGGTGGGTCGCCGTCGATGGAGCCGAAGTTGCCCTGGCCGTCTACGAGGATGTAGCGGAGCGAGAAGGGCTGCGCGAGGCGGACCATGGTGTCGTAGATGGCGGAGTCGCCGTGAGGATGGTAGTTACCCATGACGTGACCGACGACCTTGGCCGACTTGGTGTACTTCTTGTTGAACTGGAGGCCCATCTCCTGCATGCCGTAGAGGATGCGGCGGTGTACGGGCTTGAGGCCATCGCGGACATCAGGAAGGGCACGTCCGATAATGACGGACATCGAGTAGTCGAGATACGACCGACGCATCTCGTCTTCGATATTGATGGGTAGGAGCAGCGCCGCACCGGGGCCCTTAATCGTGTTGTCTGAGCCGTTTGGGTTGTCGGAATTGGGGCCGAGCGGGAGCTGGGGATTCTGATCGTCTGCCATGGTTTCTACCCTCTATTATAGAGGGTTTTGCGCGTATCTGCCGGGCTCAGAGACGGCCTGCCGGTACCCCCGCGGGTTCGCGCCGGGTGATCCAGACGACGGCGAGGCCGACACCGAGAAAGGCCACCAAGAAGCCCGCTATGGTGATGATAATAAGGATGTAACTGGTCAGGCGAGGGTCGAGGAAGTGGTACGGATACCAGCCGATGCGATGACCCCGCACCATGGAATAGATGAGATAGACCAGCGGCCCGAGGAGCCAGAGCCAGGCGTCCCGCCTGGCGAGGACGCGCAGACGGCGGCAGAAGGCGATCCAGAAGACGATGTAGAGCCACGGCAAGATGTCGTGGTGCATGACGTCGAGGATCTTCTGCAGGCCCTCGGGCTCCCAGATGGAGCGCAGCAGGAGAGAGTATCCGATGGAGACTACGGCCATGTACGAAGCTGTGGCAGCCTGCAGGCTGGCGGGGGGACCAGGCGGAGCGATCGCCACCCAGGTAAAGATCACCGTGATCAGAAGATTGCTCAGGATGGTGAAGAAGCTGAAGAAGTTGACGACGATCTCAGCCGTGGGCCTTGTGCCGGCAAGATCATTGGAGAGGGTGAGCCAGAGCTGGAGCGCAAGCAAGACCCAGCCGATGAAGCCCAGGAGCGCCGCAATCAGGCGGACTGGAGTCGAGTGCTGTACGGTGGAAGCCATTTGGGTCGTTCTGATGGTAACTCCCGTGTCCCTTTGGAGCAGCTATTGTGGCGTGTCGAGCGGGTGCGTGGTTTTTTCGTAGAACTCCTTTTGGAGCCTCAGGCTCTGGTCGTCGGCCTTGATGCCGGCGAGGGCCTTGCTCACTGAGTCGACCCACCACTTCATCTGGTACTCGCCCAGCTCGTGGGTGGCCGCGCTTCCCTCCCCAGCGTAGTGATCGGGAAAGCTGGCATACCACCAGATGCCGGTGTAGACGCCCTCGGGCAGGTTCACGCGGTGCTGATCAGCACCTGACTCGTCCTTTGCCCGATCCGCATGCACGAGGTCGGGACGCACGATCATCAGCTTTGAGGTCTCGCTTTCACCGGCGTGCTGGTCGTTGGTGGTCTTCTTCTGCGGCCCTCCGGTTGTGGGAGTGCGCCGGTCGAAGATGTAGACGACATAGTCGTGAGGCCTGTCGAGCTGGGTCTGGGCAAAGTAGGGCAGCAGATGGTTGTTGCCGCCGTGCGCGTTGATGATGAGGATTTTTTTGCAGCCGTTGCGGCCCATCTCGTCGGTGGTTGCCTGCAGGAGCGCCAGTTGCAGCTCGCGGCTGTAAGAGACGGTGCCGGGCTCGTGACGGGCCTCGGCGATCTGGCCGAAGTAGTACTCGGGGAAGACAACCGTGTATTCCTGCTCGGCGGCGTGCAGCGCGGTGTAGCGTGCGTTCAGCAGATCGGAGCCGATAGGCAGGTGCGGTCCGTGCTTCTCGAGGATACCGATGGGCAGCAGGCATGTGCCCTGAGACTTCTGAATGGCCTTGATGAAGTCAGGCCCAGTGAGCTCCTCCCAGTGGACCGACAGCTTCGCCTGCGAGGAAGATCCCGTCTGGGCTTCAGCGAGTTGTGGCGAATTCAGAGATGCGGAAAAGAGAATGAGAGCCGCCGCGCAGCTGCTCCTGAAAGGCTTGCGATACATCCGATCGGTCACCGGGTCACTTCCTCACTGCGCGAATTTTAGCATCGGAAGCTCTGTTCTCTTCTTGCGCGAGAGCCTCATACGCTGGGTCTAA
>DATHJA010000264.1:0-10134 GCA_035316475.1 Edaphobacter sp.
GGAAGAAGCCGCAGCCAGGAAAACCAGCAGAGGACCGTGATAGGCGTCATGGTCCGCATGCCCGTGATGAAGCCGAGCAGCGGAATCGCGATGAGCCAGGTGAGGACCTCGAGGGTCATGAAAGCCGAATCTCCTCTTTTACGACATAAACACTTTACATAGATGTAAAGTTGCCACCGTCTGAAAGGACGAGCGGAGGACACGTGAAGTCTCGAAGGGACCTCACGTGCGATGGCAAATGATAAGCCCGGTAAGCGTCTCTCTGTGAGAGACACGGACCGGGCTCAGGGATGCTTCGAGAGGATTATGCGACTGGCTGTGGCTGACGGAGCCAGTCGTAGAGCGGGAATCGCTCGGCCAGTTCGGCGACCTCGTGGCGGATGGTGCTCAGCCGCGCCGGGTCGTTGCGGTGCTCGAGAGCAGCGGCGATCCAGGTGGCGATCTGGCGCATCTCGGGCTCCTTCATGCCGCGGGTAGTCAGGGCCGGAGTTCCGATGCGAATTCCGCTGGGCTTCATGGGAGGGTTGGTGTCGTAAGGGATGGCGTTCTTATTGACGGTGATTCCGGCCCCGCCAAGGGCATTTTCCGCCTCGGAGCCGAGGATTCCCTTCTGGAAGACGTCGACCAGCATGAGGTGGTTGTCGGTTCCCCCGGAGACGATGCGGAAGCCTTCGGCGGCAAGCGCCTCGGCGAGGACCTTGGCGTTGGCGACGATCTGATGGGCGTAGATGGAGAAGGATGGATCGAGCGCCTCTTTAAAGGCTACGGCCTTGGCGGCGACGATATGCATCAGCGGGCCCCCCTGCTGGCCGGGGAAGACCGCGCGGTCGAGGGCAGCGGCGAGATCCTGCTGGCAGAGGACGAGTCCGGCGCGGGGTCCGCGGAGCGTCTTGTGGGTGGTGGTGGTGGTGATGTGGGCGTGCGGCACGGGAGACGGATGAGCACCACCTGCAACAAGCCCGGCGAAGTGGGCCATATCGACCATGAGGTAGGCGCCTACCTTGTCGGCGATCTGACGCATGCGGGGAAAGTCGAAGATGCGTGGGTAGGCGGAGCCTCCACCGACGATGACCTTGGGCTTTTCGCGCAAGGCCAGAGCCTCGAGCTCGTCGTAGTCGATGGTCTCGGTGTCCTTGCGGACCTGGTAGCCGACGATGCGATAGAGTTTGCCGGAGAAGTTGAGCTTGTGCCCATGGGTGAGGTGGCCGCCGTGGGCGAGGTCAAGGCCAAGGACGGTGTCGCCGGGGTTGATGATGGCCATGTAGGCGGAGGCGTTGGCCTGGGAGCCGGAGTGCGGCTGCACGTTGACGTGCTCGGCCCCGAAGAGCTTTTTGGCGCGATCGCGGGCGATGTTCTCGACGACGTCGGCGAACTCGCAGCCGCCGTAGTAACGCTTGCCGGGGTAGCCTTCGGCGTACTTGTTGGTGAAGACGGTTCCGGCGGCGTCCAGCACGGCGCGGCTGACGAAGTTCTCCGAGGCGATCATCTCGAGACCCTCGTGCTGGCGGACGGCTTCGTTTTCGATCTGCGAGGCGATCTCGGGGTCGGCTTGGGCGAGCGGCGCGTTCTGGTCGATGGGCATAGGGATATTTTATGCCGGGGCAGGGATGGTGTCTTATGCGGAATGGCCTACGGGGTTGTCAGCTGGATTTAGTGTTGGGTGAAGAGCCGAGGTTAACCATGACAGCAACAGCTCTGCAGCTGCACCGACGGACATTTTACCGAGCCGTAAGAACAGAAGACGCAGCAATCTCCCGCCTTAGGCCGCATCAGAGAGTGGCATTGAACACACTCATGGAAGAAGCGGCAGGAGTCCAGAGGCATCTCTTCCGATGTCACGTGACCGCAGTGTGGACAGGTCAGCGTAGATTCGAGGCCCACTGTCGGAGGTGTCACTACTTCTGTGCCCAGCTGTGCAGTGTTGCAGGAAAGCCAGCATTTGTCGTCGCTTTTATGAGTGCGGATGGATTTGTTTGGTCTGCGTCGTACTTTACAGTCGCAGTCTTGCGATCGTAGTCCACCTTCGTCTCAAGAACGCCCGGTACCTTCTCGAGCGCCTTGTGAATGGTGATCGAGCACATGGAGCAGGTCATGTTCTGAACATCCAGAACAGCAGTTTGAGGGGTCGCGGCAAACGCGGATACCGCAAGACAGATAAATAAGGCAGCGAGCATTCGACGCATTTGCAAATTCCTTTCAGCGATAGAAGATCGGCAAAATCCATGGGCTGGCAACGAGTCCAAGCGTCACGGGTACTACTATCCAGAACAAAATTCGCTGCACGTTTCGAGTGCGGTCGGCGACGCAATGATCCTCCACCGCACAGCTTTGAGGCGTCAGATACAGCTTCCAGAAGGCGAGCCCCAGGAACAGCACCGTTAACACGATGAAAACAGGCCGGTAGGGTTCGAGAGCGGTCAAATGGGCGATCCATGCTCCTCCGATTCCCACGCTTAAGAGCAACAGCGGACCTACGCAACACGCAGAAGCCCCAACTCCAGTCAGCACGCCGCCGACGAGCGCTATTTTCGTGTTTCGTGACGATTGCATGACCTGATAACTCTTCATTTTCACTTTAAACTCCGTACCATAGTACGGAGTCAAGGGGGGATGCATGAGCGACAACCTGACCATTGGCGCACTTGCAAAGCGCGGTGGAGTCAACGTTGAGACGATTCGCTACTATCAACGGCGCGGTTTGCTCGAAGAGCCCTCGAGACCCGTCGCAGGCTTTCGACAGTATCCGCCGGAATCAGTGAAGCAGGTTCGCTTCATCAAGAGGGCGCAAGGCCTGGGATTCACACTCGAGGAAATTCTTGGCCTGTTAGCCCTTGGCGAACGGCAGGCCTGCATGGAAACGCGTGAGATCGCCGCTCACAAGCTGGAATTGATCGAGCAGAAAATCGCAGGCCTCGCGAAGATAAAGAAGTCTCTTTCTACTCTTGTACGCGCCTGCGACGTCTCGTCCGACGGCGCGCCCTGCCCGATTATTCACCTTCTGGCTGATGATTGATTAACTTGCGAATCTACCGTTCGATTTGACCTGATCGGCAAGCCGGAGGCAGTCCGGGATAGCCAGCCGCTCCTAAAAGGCGCTGACGCCTTCCTCGGTGACGAGCTGGTCGACGCGGATATTCATGGCCTCGCCCAGTTTGCGGAAGTCTTCGCGCCACTCCTCGGTCCAGTAGCTCTTGTCGCCTCTGCGTAGAAGGTCGTTCCAGATGTTCTGGGCCTGCCAGAAGTTGATCTCGAAGGGCAGACTGTGGAAGGTCTCCGCGATGATGAGGGCGTCGGTGAGGGCCTTGGTCGAGTGGTCTTCGCCCGTGGCTGCGGCCTCGAGCTGCACCATGGCGCGCTTCATGCGCTGGCCGGCTTCATAGCCCAACTCTTGTGTATTGAGAGTGATGCGTTCGGCCTGGGCGCGTTGGACCAGGGCGACAACATTGTCGGCGTCGAATTGCTCGGCCTCGATGGCGCGGCGCAGCATGGAGCCGATGGCGTAGTTGGCGACAACCTCGAGGGCCGGAGGCGCCGCCATGCCGGAATCGGTGAGGAAGTCGAGCAGCGAGGTGTGGTCCTCGTAGATCTTGCTGAGGGAGCTTTCCATCTCGGCGACGGTCTGGGTGAGGATGGACTGGAGGATACGGTGCTGCTCGTCGGCGAAGAGCGAGAGCAGGGAGTAGGCCATGCCTCCGAAGAGCTGGTCGATCAGGCGGATGACCTCGGGCAGATTAGCCCGGCGCATGGCCTGGGCGACGTCGCGGGAGAAGGCCTCGAAGGCGGCGACCTGTTCAGGGTCGGAGGAGTCGTAGCGTTTGACGGCGGCCGAGAGGTTCTGGTCCCCCAGGTGCAGGACGGCGAAGCAGATCTCCTCAGTCTCCTCGGTGATGCGGGAGTCGATCCAGGCACTGCCGAGGGCGACGCGTCCGCGCCCGGAGCTGAAGACCTGGTGGCTCTGGCGGCGGACGTTGTAGCAGAACAGCTCGCCCTGCTCCGGGTAGGAGCGGAAGATGGAGCTGATGGCGTAGTGAGCTCCCACCTCTTCGAGCCCGATCTTCATGCCGGTGACGAAGTGGCGATAGACCTCGGCTCCGTTGCCGATCTCGGGGACGTTGCTGGTGGCCGAGGCAAGCGTAGAGAGGAAGGCGGCCTCGAGGGCCTCGCCGGGTTTGCCGAAGAGACGTGCGGCGAGCTGAAGGACGCGGGCGGCGTAGGCGATCACCTGCACGGTCTCGATGCCAGAGATCTCATCGAAGAACCAGCCGCAGCTGGTGTACATCAGTTGGGCGTGGCGCTCCAGCTCCATCAGCTCGAGGGCGCGGATGCGCTCCTCCTGCGAGAGCTCGTGAGTGGCGAACTCGGCGAAGAAGGCGTCGGTGTTGGAGCGGGAGCGATCGAGAATAACTCGGATGTAGGCATCGCGTGCCGCCCACAGATCCTTGAAGAGGGTCTTGCCAAGCTGTTCGGCCAGGGGGATGGTGGCGTCGCGAAGCTGGTCGAGGGCCTGGCGCAGGGGCGTCCGCCACTGCTGGTTCCAGCCCGGGTGGCCTCCGCTGTTGCATCCGCAGTTGGAGCGCCAGCGTTCGACGCCGTGAGCGCAGCTCCAGGAGGTGTCGTCGACAACCTCGGCCTCCCAGCGGGGAGGGTTCTTGGCGAGGAAGGTGGCGTAATTAGTGAGCGGGACGTGCTGCTCATCCTCGAGCCAGTGGATCGCGTAGGAGAGGGCCATCTCGCCATGTCTGTGGTGGTGGCCGTAGCTTTCGCCATCGGTGGCGACGTGGGAGAGGAGTGCGGGAGCGGACTCATCCGTGGACTCGTCGCCGAAGCCGGTGAGCAGCCGCTTGGCGAAGTCGACGCCACTATTAAGCAGACCCTCGAAGGCGATGGCCCGGGAGTTGGGGCCGTTGTAGAAGAAGACCGTGATGGAGCGGCCCTCATCGAGCTGGACCCGGTAGGGGCGGCGCGTGTCGACCGTGGCGTTAGGCGTCTCGGTCCAGGCCGGCTCTGGATTGGGGGCGGTAGCCTGCTCTCCCGCTTTACCTACGACTGGGCGCGAAGGTGAGGCATCCGGGGTCGCCGCTGCCGGAATGGGCCGGACACGGGCGCACTGATGAGGCGCGAGGATGGTGAAGAGGATGCCCTCCTGCGCCATCAGGTCGAGCACATCGCGGTTGACGGCGGTCTCGGCCAGCCACATGCCCTCGGGCTTGCGGCCGAAGCGGTGCTCGAAGTCGTAGATGCCCCAGCGAATCTGGGTGAGGGCGTCACGCTCGTTGGCGAGCGGCATGATGATGTGGTTGTAGACCTGCGCGATGGCCGAGCCATGACCGCCGTTGCGCTGCACGCTGGCGTGGTCGGCGTCGAGGATCATGCGGTAGGCGCGCGGAGCGAAACTGCTGAGCCAGCTCAACAGCGTGGGGCCGAAGTTGAAACTGATCCAGGAATAGTTGTTCATGATGCGGATGATCTTGTTCTCCGCGTCGGTGATGCGGGAGGCGCCGTTGGGAGCGTAGCACTCGGCAGTGATGCGGTCGTTCCAGTCGTGGTACGGCGCGGCGGAGTCCTGCACCTCGACTGTCTCGAGCCAGGGGTTTTCGCGCGGCGGCTGGTAGAAGTGACCGTGGATGCAGACGTAGCGCTCGGGTGCGGGAACCACAGCAGCCTTCGGAGATTGTTCGGATGTCGCCATCTTTCAAGCTTAGAGACTATCGCGTTACGCGGGGTTGGTATGGCAGTGGAATTCGAGGGAGAGCGAGAGACCTGCACGATTTAAACAGATAGCCGGAAAAATTGACCGGATTTTGATGGAGCCTTTCGGCGCGAAGAGTAGGTACGTCATGAAAGGTTCCGCGAGACAGAGCGAGTTCCTGTTATCAGGACGGCGTATCGCCGGGTCTTGGCGTGGAGGCTCCATTCGCCAGATCGCAGGCGCGGTACATGTACCAGCTCGCGACCGAGCGCCAGGGGGTCCATTTCTTCGCGCGGCGGCGCATGGTCTCGGCGTCGGGCAGGTCGGAGGGCTCCACCTTTTTGGTGGGTTTCAGGCCCTGGAAGGTGAGGGCGAATCCCTTGCGCACGCCATAGTCGGAGACAGGCAGAACGTCCGGGCGGCCAAGCCGGAACATCAGGAACATCTCCACGGTCCAGCGGCCGATGCCGCGCACCTGGATGAGGTGCTCGATGATGTCCTCATCGCCCATTTTGCGAATAACGGCCAGTGTCGGTACGGTTCCGTCGAGGGTCTTGGCGGCGAGGTCGCGCAGGGCAAGCATCTTGTTCTTCGAAAGTCCGGCAGAGCGAAGCTGCTCGTTGGGGCAGTCGAGCAGGTGCTGGGCCGAAGGATGCACGCCTATACCGCAGATGTCATGGAAGCTCTCAAGCATGCGCCGGTGGATAGTGGCAGCGGCTTTGCCGTGGAGTTGCTGGTAGATGATCGATTCGACCAGAGCTTCGAAGGGGGACTGCTGGCTGGCGAGGCTCAGGGTGAAGGGTCCGGCTCGTTCGATGAGGCGGCCAAGCTTCGGGTCGGCGGCGGAGAGCTGTGCGATGGCGGCGACGGAGTCGTACTTTGGCGCGCGCGGGCGGTGGATGGTTCGGGCCATGGAGATGACCGTACCAGATGAAGTTGCAGGTTGAGGAGATGGTGCGGTTGTGGTTGCTGTGCTCGGCATGAGACTTCTTTAGTACAACGTACAACTGGCGGCTAAAACGATTGTTTCAATTTCGGACTTAAATGGTGCGGATTTACAAAAAGGATACCTTTCGGGCAGGGTAGATATTGTGGTGTGCTGGGCCCTTGGCACACCGATGCACGAGATGTTGTGCAGCCTGTTTTTCAAGGGCCTGCAACAGGTTTCGATAATCGGCTTATCTCTATAAAATTCAACTTCGAGTATCGGCCAGTGGGGTTCATAACGCGTTTTTCCACTGCTATACTCGGAGTTTCTGAGAGAAGAAATCCGGGCTGAAGCCAACGAGCGGACGCCAAAACTGCCGATGCAGTCATAGGTCGGCACAAAGCAGCCAAGAACCACAAACCTTGAACCCCTTCTCCCACGAGAGAGGAAGCAGGAAAAGCACTCATGGCGCAAGTTTTTGACCGCAGTTCGAACGCGCTGGCTCGAGCGAGCCTGGTTTTGACGGGCTTGATCGTCATCGCGCTCGGCGTTGCCTTGAACCAGCTGCAACGATCCCCGTGGGTAACCAAGCAGGGCCAGCGGCCGGACCAGCCGATTCCCTTCAGCCACAAGCACCACGTCGAGGGCCTCGGGCTGCAGTGCCAGTACTGCCACACGCAGGTGGAGAAGGCCGCTTATGCGGGCATTCCTCCCACGAAGACCTGCATCAACTGTCACGCGCAGATCTGGACCAACGCCGAGTATCTCGAGCCGGTTCGCGAGAGCTGGGCGACAGGGGCTTCGATCCAGTGGATCCGAGTGCACGATCTTCCGGACTTCGTCTACTTCAATCACGACATTCACGTGAACAAGGGCATTGGCTGCGCCAGTTGTCACGGCCGCGTCGACGAGATGCCGCTGATGTACCAGCAGAACACGCTGCAGATGGAGTGGTGCCTGAACTGCCACCGCAATCCTGCCGTGAATCTGCGGCCGACCTCGGAGATATACAACATGGCCTGGGCCGGGCCTTCCAGCTCGAAGCCGGTCTGGTGCGGTTCGACCGGAAAGGGCGGCCCGACGTCACAGGCGGTGAACTGCACGGAGACCGACCCGAACAAGGGTGGGGCCGAGCTGGTCTCGTTTGAAGGCGGGGCAGCGGGATCGGTGGGCGGAGCGGTTGTGCCGGCCAGCTACCAGAAGTTCACCAGCCAGATCGAGCTGGGCAAGTACCTGATGGCGCAGTATCACATTCGCTCGGCGAATGAACTCTCCAGCTGCGAGACGTGCCACCGATGAAGACGACAGGGATTGGAACAGAAGAGACAATGGCTGATACCAGGTCACAGATGCAGACCGAAGCGCAGGTGGTCACCCAGATTGCGCCGGCAAAGATGACGCTCGCCGAGGTTCAGGCGAAGCTGGATGGCAAGACGGGGCGACGCTTCTGGAAGAACCTCGATGAGCTGGCCGAGACCCCGGCGTTCCAGGAGCTGATGCGGGAGGAATTTCCTCGGCAGGCTGGAGCGGGCGAGTGGGTCGACGCGGTCTCGCGACGCGGCTTCCTCAAGGTGATGGGCGCCTCCTTCGCCCTGGCTGGCCTGGCGGGATGCACCAAGCAGCCCGACGAGCCGATCTATCCCTACGTCAAGCAGCCCGAGGATCTGGTCCTGGGCAAGCCGATGTACTTTGCCACGGCCTACCCGTTCCCGACGGGCGCGATCCCGGTGCTGATCAAGTCGGATGCCTTCCGCCCGATCAAGGTGGACGGCAACCCGGAGCACCCGATGTCGAAGGGAAAATCGGATGCCCTGACTCAGGCGACACTACTCGATCTCTACGATCCGGACCGCTCCCAGCATCTTCGGCTGCGCGGTCTCGAATCGAGCTTTGGTGAGTTCCAGAAGACCCTTCAGGATGCTGCCAATAAGACCTCTGGTGGAAAAGGCCTCTACTTCTTAAGCGAGACCATTACCTCGCCCACGCTGGCAGGACAGTGGAAGGCGCTCCAGACGAAGTATCCGCAGGCAAAGCTCGTGCAGTGGGAGCCGGTCAATCAGGACTCCTCTCGCGCGGCCTCGAAAGCGGCCTTCGGCAACTATGCCGACGCGCAGTACAAGCTTGAGGACGCCGACGTCATTCTCTCGCTCGACGCTGACTTCCTGGGCGGCATCGCGCACCCCGGCTTCCTTCCCCTGGCTGCTGCGTATGCCGAGCGTCATCGTTACGAAGAAGGCAAAAAGCTGAACCGGCTGTATGTGGTCGAGTCGATGCCGACGGTGACCGGATTCAAGGCCGAGCACAGACTCGGGCTGAAGCCCAGCCAGATCGCGCAGTTTGCCGATGCCCTGGTCTACGGCTCGGCTCCGAAGGGGCTCGACGCCGAGCAGCAGAAGTTCTTCACAGCGCTGCTGGCCGATCTGAAGAAGACCAGCGGCAGGGCGGTCGTGATTCCGGGCGAGCAGGCCCCGGCCTCGGTCCATGCCGCGGCCTATGCGATCAATACTCTGATCGGCGCGGTCGGCAAGACGGTCGTCTACACCGAGACGGTAAACCCGCTTCCGAGCGAGCAGTTTGCCGACCTCAAATCGCTGGTTGCCGACATGAACGCAGGCAAGGTCCAGTGGCTGGTGATGCTCGGGGTCAACCCGATCTACTCGGCTCCGGCGGATCTCAACTTTGCCGATGCGATGGACAAGGTTCCAGTGACGGTGCACCTGGGTACGCATGTCGATGAGACCGGATTCATCTCCACCTGGCATATCAACAAGGCGCACTACCTGGAGAGCTGGTCCGACACCCGCGCCTACGACGGCACGATCTCGATCGTCCAGCCGATGATCGACCCGATGTACGGCGGCAAGAGCGCGCACGATATCTTCCAGACGCTGCTGGCCGATCCGCAGGCATCTGCCTACGACGCAGTCGTGGCGAACGCCAAGACCTATATCAAGGGCGACTTCGCTGCGGGTTGGCGCAAAGCGCTGCATGACGGCTGGGTCGAAGGCACAGCCTTTGCTCCAAAGGCGGGAGTTCCGGCTCGCGTGACTGCCTTCCCTGCCCCGGCATCTTCCGGCTCCGGCTACGAGATCTCCTTCCGACCTGACCCCTCGCTCTATGACGGCCGCTATGGCAACGTCGGCTGGCTGCAGGAGCTTCCCAAGCAGGTAACCAACCTGAGCTGGGACAACGCCGCATTGGTCAGCATGAAGACGATGGCCGACCTGAAGGCCGAGGAGACCAACCTGATCGAGATCGAGCTGGAGGGCCGCAAGGTCACGGCTCCGATCCTGATGACTCCCGGTCATCCTGACGACACGATCACGATTCATCTTGGCCTGGGCCGCGGCGTCGAGGCTGGACGCGTGGGTTCGGGCGTCGGTTTCAGCGCGTACAAGCTGCGTACCTCGACAGCTCCTTTGACGGGTACAGGCGCGACTGCGAAGACGGTCGGCGGAAGCTTCTACGACCTCTGCGTCACCAAGGTGCACAGCACGGAGCATCGCGGATCGTTTGC
>DATHJA010000265.1:0-17748 GCA_035316475.1 Edaphobacter sp.
CTGAAGACGGTGACGACGCCAAAGGGTGAGTATCTTGCCGCAACGGTGGTGAAGCCGGGACGCGCGGCGGCCGAGGTGATTGCGGCGGAGTTGCCGAGGGAGATTACCGCGATCTACTGGGCGAAGAACATGTACTGGCGCGCGGGCAAGCCGGAGCGGTTTGTGCGGCCGGTACGGTGGATGGTGGCGCTGCTGGGCGATCGAGTGGTTCCGGTGGAGTTCGGCGGCAAGGTGGCTGGCGCTGTGACGTATGGGCATCGCGTGCTGTTTGGCGATGCGGCAATCAAGCTGGAGGCTCCGGCGAAGTATGAGGTGGCACTGCTGGATGCGCACGTGATCGCGGATGTGGTGACGCGTCGGCAGAAGATTCGTAAAGCGCTGGATCGTGTGACCCGCACAGTGGAGGGCGCTCGGTGGCGCGAAGACCATGGCCTGATTGACACGCTGACTCACGTGACGGAGTGGGCTTCCGATACATCGGTGATTCTCGGCAACTTTGAGCCGGAGTACCTGACATTGCCGGAAGAGGTACTTGTAACGGTGATGCGTGATCACCAGAAGTATCTGGCAGTGGAGGACAAGACGGGCAAGCTGGCGGCGCACTTTCTGGCGGTGTTGAATACGGAAGCGGACGAGGCCGGGCTGGGTGTGATCCGGCATGGAAATGAGCGCGTGCTCCGGGCTCGGTTCAACGATGCGCGGTTCTTCTGGGAGTTCGATCAGAGGGTGCCGCTGAAGGAGCGGGTGAAGCTGCTGGAGAATGTTACGTTTCAGAAGGAGCTGGGCAGCTACGCGGCAAAGACGACTCGTGTGCGCGAGTTGGCGCTGGGGCTGGCGGAGCTGGTGGCGACGCGTGGGGCGAAGGTGAATGCGGCCGCGCTGGATGAGGCGGCTACGCTGGCGAAGACGGACCTGACGACGGAGCTGGTGAAAGAGTTTACCGAGCTGCAGGGAGTTGTGGGCGGTCTTTATGCGAGGGCGCAGGGAGCTTCGGCTGAGGCGAGCGAGGCGATCTACGATCAGTATCTGCCGGAGTCGATGGAAGATGCGGTTCCGCGCACGGTGGAGGGAACGCTGCTGTCGATTGCGGATAAGGCGGACACGATCGCCGGGATGTTCGGGTTAGGCATGGAGCCTACGGGATCGAAGGATCCGTTTGCGCTGCGCCGCGCTGCCAATGGCGTTGTGAAGATTCTTGCTGAGAGCGTACCTGCGTTGCCGCTGACGTTAAGCGAGGTTGTGGGACGAGCGACGGCGAACGAGGCGGTCGAGGCGAGGGTTCGGGCCTTCCTTGTGGAACGACTGGAGTTCTACCTGCGTGAGGCGAAAAAGCAGGCCTACGACGTGGTGAAGGCCGTGCTTGCGGCGGGAAGCGATGACGTACGCGATGCGGTGGCGCGGGCTGAGGCGGTGAGCTCGGTGCGCGGCTCGGCGGACTTCGAGGCGGTGAGCGCAGCATTCAAGCGCATGAAGAACATCCTGGCGCAGGCAAAGGAGAAGGGCGAAGAGACGCACTTCGAAGGTGCTCTGGCGGAGATTCATCCGGCGCAGAGGGAACTGACGAGCGCCGCAACGCATGTCGGCGAGAGGGTCGAGACGCTGAGCGCGCAGCACGAGTATGGGACGGCGCTCGAGACGGTTGCGTCTCTGCGTCCGCAGGTGGATGTGTTCTTCGATCAGGTGATGGTGATGGATCCCGACGAGAAGATTCGCCGGAGCAGGCTGGCTCTGCTGGCCTCGATTGTGAAGAGTTTCTCGGGGATCGCGGACTTCTCGGAGATCGTGACGGCCGGGTAAACCGCGCTGACGGCAGTTGACTGCCGCTGCGCGGTGGTTGCGGTTTAGAGAGGGAAGACGCTGAGTTCGCGGAGGTTGATGCCCAGGCCCCGCATGTTACCCAGAGATACCGCGCGGAGACGGAGTGGAAGCGGAGAGTGCGAACCGATCCGGGGATCTCGGTGACGCCCTGGATGTTGGTGAAATGCACGCCGTCCTCAGAAATTTGCAGCTGAACGAGCTGGAGCAGGGAGAGCAGGCTTGTCGATTTGAGCGTGACGCGCTGGAAGCTGACGTCGCTGCCGAGATCGATGGTGAATGAGGCGCTGGATCCAGAGCCTGCCGACTACCCGGTAAAGGAGAGCCCGTCGACTGCACTGGCTGGATCGGAGCCGGTGGCAGAGGATGAGGCCGTTACAGGCTGGCTGAGCGCAAGATCGATCGCGGACATGGGGTTGAAGAAGTCCGGCGGCGTTGCGCCGTTGGTGTTCTGCTGGCTGAGGTCGTTCTTATTGCCTGCAAGGACTGTTTGCGAGAGGTAATTTTCGACACTTCCTGGAAACTGCGTATCGAACAAAATGGCGTTTCCGCCGTTGTTGGTTGCAACGTTGTTGAAGAGAAGGTATGTGCAGATTCGGCGATGCCGCCGCTTGCAGTGGCGATTGAGCCGATACGCAGGCCATTATTGACGACGTCGTTGATGTTGCTGAATGCGATGTTGCCATCGGTGACTGCACGCTTTGAGCTGGAGGTGGCGTTGTTGTAGACGCCGATTCCATGACCTGTCGAGGTGGCTGTATCACGAGTGGTCGTGTAATTTCCTTAGATCTTGTTATAGGAGTCCGACTGTTCGATGAAGACACCGTAACGGATGTTGTCGAGGCTGATGCTGTCGATAGCGTAGCTATTGGAGGTTGAGGAGTCGAGTCAACAGCGTCCATGTTGCAGCTGCTGAGCTGATTTTCGAGGACAACGTAGTGGGCGTTAGCGTACTGGGTCCAGAGGCAGCGACCCCCGCTCATATTGACGGTGTTGCGATAGAGGATGTTGTATCCGCCGCCGCGCTGAAGCTGGATCATGCCTCCGCTGGTGCGTGTGGTGGGAACGCCGCCGTTGATGACAGTGACGTGATCGATATTTGCCATGGATGTCGATGGAAAATAAATGCCTGTGATTCCGCCTTGCCCGTGGAGGTCGATAGTGCCGCCAGAGATGGAGACAAAGGATGCTGGGTTGGTGTCGGTGATGACCTGCGAGGGCTTGGAGGTGACGTTAATAGTGCCGTTGAGGAGAACCGCAGTGTTTGAGCTGAGAGTGAGCGGCGAGGTGCCGTCCATCGTGAAAGTTCCGCTCATGTGCAGAACGATGAAGCTGCCTGGATTGGCGGCCAGAGCTGCGTTGTAGGCTGTCTGCACATCGTTGATGCTGCCGGAGCCGACGGTGATGTCGGTGCGGGTGACGCCGTTGAGGATCGGGTCGTTGTGCTGGTTATCGATCGTGGGCGGATAGAAGTACTTGCTCGTTGGAGCGTTTAACGGAGTTCCATGGGCGACCACATAGTTTGCTGAGGAACGATCGGTGAGGTTGGTCTGGTTGGAGAGCGTGTTGTCGTAGACAAAGTTGTCGGAGCCGTCGAAGTCGATACCGTTGGCTCCATTGTGACTGACGATGTTACGCAGGATTGCGGTTGCAGAGCTGGACGATGCCAGCTGAACGCCTGTCTCGCTGTTGCCGCTGACGTCATTGTCGGAGATGAGGTTGTTGTTGGCGTCGGCGAAGACCCCAATGTTGTTGTGGCTGATCTCATTGTTCGTGACCGAGGAGTGCGCCGAATTTAGCTGGATGCCGATGCCTTTGTTCTCGTGGACGAAGTTGTCGAGTAAGAGCGTCTGGGTGATGTTGCTGACGGTGTTTCCATTGCCGGAGAGAACAATGCCGCCGCGGCTGGTATTGCGCACGGTGACGGAGTCGATGTTGATCTTGGTGGAGTCTTCGGCATCGATTCCGGAGAGCTGGGCGAAGTTTCCTTCAAGCGTGCCGCCCGCGATGGCTACCTTGCTTTGCCCGGAGATGGAGATGAGGCTGGTGGCCTTTGCGCCGGGCAGAGCGGCGATGGTGCCGTAGAGGACAACCGAGGTCTTCGAGGGCAGGGTCAGTGGATTATTAAGAATTCAGTAGGTTCCGGTAAGGGTAAGGACGATGGGTGCGTCGGCATTGGCTGAACGAGCAGCGTTGAGCTACTTTTGAACTGTTGCAAGCGGAATAGAGTCGAACTGAAGCGTAATGGGAGTTTCGCCCGGAGCGAGGATGTAACTGGAAGGTGGAGGGACATAGCGACCGGGATGACGGGGACCCTCGGCCAATGCGGTCGAGAAGGTACAGATAAAGACGAGGCCTGCGAAAAGACCCAGACGGAAGGCGTGGGAGGCGGGAAAGGAAAGGTTATTTGAAGCGTGATTCACTCTGGAATGCACATGGGGGAGCATCTCCTTTGGAGGATGTCCTGGAAGAAAGACAGCAGTTCTCGCTCGCTGACTCTTTGTAAAAGGAGGCGTGCATCGGCTCGCAAGCTGTTTTTGATGCTGCCGTCGAGCCTGCACTTTCTACGTATCGAGGACAGGGCACGGATCGGCGCAGCCACTGTACACAGCGCCTGAAAGAGTGATCAAATTTTTATATGTTGAAGATTAAATTTATTGGCGATAAATCTAATTGAGCCGCTGAAAGCGGGCGATCAACTTTTCGGCCAGGGGCTCGCCGGACTCGGTCCAGAGAAGGCGGCTAGAGATGCCGGAGTTCTTTTCGACCGAGAGCGTGAAGGCGAGCAGCATCTCGATGTTCTGCTGGATGTGCTTCTGGGCCTCTTCGTCGAGCTCAGTCTCTTCGTTGTCCAAAATCCAGGGGGTGTCGAGTCCGAAGTCGACGCGGATGTGTCCATTTTGTTCATAGGTGGCCTGGTCGAACTGGGGGCCGAAGCCGATGACTCTTACGGTGGCGGGCTCGGGGCGCCAGAGGGTGTCGAGCGCGGCCTCGGAGATGGGAGCGTCGTTAGCCTCGGGGGTCCAGAGGTTCCACTTCATCTCGAACTCGTAGGCCATGTCGTCGTGGAGCTGCTGGGTGGCCTCGGCGACGGCGTTCTCGATGATGGAGTCTTCGGTGGACTGGGCGCGGTCGTCGTTGACGTAGATGCGCTGATAGACAGGGGATTCGGTGAAGCTGATGGGATAGACCGAGGCGGCGGCGACGCGCTTTTCTCCACTGACAATGGCGAACTGGCGCAGGACGGAGACGAGAGCCGCTGGAAGAGCCTCGAAGCGAAAGTTCGGAAACCAGAGGCTGAGATAAAGCTGGTCTGCCATTCCGATAGTGTACAAGTCTTTCCGGCGGGCAAAAACGGACGGACCCGGAGAGGGAATGAGAAGATAGAACAGACGGTTTACGATGCAGGTTTCGATTGAAAGGCTGCGGAAGTGGTTGCTCGCGGGTGCGGGCCTTCTGGTTTTGGTCGTCGCGGGCTTTCTGGCCATCGCCCACTATCGGACGCACCGTTTTCTGACGAATCTTCCACGGAAACTGGGCGCCGATATTCAGCAGGAGGCGAACTCCTATACCTGGTCGCAGACGGTGAAGGGAAGGACCGTCTTCACGGTTCATGCAGCGAAGGCGATTCAGCACAAAGACGGCAAGTACACGCTGCACGATGTTGGGGTTACCGTATATGGCCGGGGGCAGGAGCAGGGCAACCGCGTAGACCGCATCTACGGCAAGGAGTTCGAGCTGGACCAGGCTGCAGGGATCGTGCGGGCCATGGGAGAAGTCCATCTCGATCTCGAGGCCCCGGCGAAGCCTGGCGATGCAGCGAAAAATCCGCAGCAGAACGCCGACGCGGGGGGTCACGAACAGGATCTGAAGAACGCGCGGCTGGTGCATGTGAAGACCAGCGGCCTGGTCTATCTGCAAAAGCTTGGCGTGGCGGCGACGGACCAGGAGATTGAGTTCGAGTACAACGGCCTGACAGGACACGCGATGGGAGCCGACTACAACGCCGACAGTGGCGTGCTTCTGCTGCACTCCGCTGTAAAGGTGAACGGTCTTGACCATGGCCAGCCGGTCCTGTTGACGGCCTCCAAAGCAGAACTGAACCGGGAGAGCCGCAGGGTGCTGCTTTCGCAGGCGAAGTTCGTTACGGTGAACGGCGATGGGGATGGTGAATCGGCCAGGCAGACGGTGGAGGCCCAACAGGGAACCGCGATCCTTCGTCCCGACGGTTCGACCGAGCGTCTGATCGGCGATGGTGGTGTGCGGGTTACGGCGGGAGACGGCTCGCAGGTGATCTCACGGCACGGAGAGGTGTGGTTGAGCGATGCGAGCAAGCCGGAGTCGATGGTGATGACCGGAGATGTGCGCTATACCGCGAACGATGCTTCGCGGCAGGCAAACGGAGAGGCAACGCAGGCTCGGGCAGCGTTCGACGGGCAGGGGCATATGCAGAAGGTGGTCTTGACTGGTTCGGTTCACCTGAAGGAACAGATCGCTCCAGCCAATGGCGCAAAGATGGGGAGCGAGAGGAACCTGACGGCCGCTAGCGTGGAGATGGCCCTGACGACCGATGCGAAGGGAAGATCGTGGCTTCGGGATGCGAAGGCGAATGGGAGTGCGCGTCTTCAGGTGATCGACGCGGAGAAGGATGGAAAGGGTCTGCGTACCAGCTCCATGAAGGGCGAAGTCCTGACGTCGCATTTTGTTCTGGAGGATGGAAAGCCGCGGTTGAATGCAGTTCATGGAGACGGCGCAACGGTTCTCGAACAGAACGGAGCGAATGGCATGGCGCAGACGAGCTCTGGAGACACGCTCAACGTCGCGTTCGTTCCGTCTCCCCATGGAAGCCCGTCCTCCGGCCGAAGAGAAGAGATTGCAAGCGCCGTTCAGCAGGGCCATGTCGTTGTGACGCGCACCGTGCCGGCCAAACCGGGTGTTGCTGGAGGCCCGGAGAGCGACAGGGCAACAGCGGAGAAGGCTACATACGACGGGAGTACGCAGCGAATGACGCTGACCGGCTCGGTCGAGATGCAGAGCCCGGATGGGTCGCTTTGGGCCGACCGGATTGCGATGGAGCAGAAGACGGGAGACGCGGCTGCGGAGGGCTCCGTGAAGGCAAGTTACAGGCAGGGCGGTCAAGGGGAAGCTCTGCATGTGCTTGCAGCGCGAGCGGATCTGAAGAAGGCAAACGATACGGCGATCTTCTATGGAGCTGGCTCAGGAGGCTCCGGGAGCAAGTCTGCCCGGTTGTGGCAGGGGGCATCGCAGATCGAGGCTCCTGTGCTGCAGTTCGAAAGGAAGCAGGGAAGGCTGACGGCTCGGGGGAACGGTGGCGGCGAGCCGATGGCGGTCCACACGGTGCTGACGAGCGCGGGACAGGCGGATGGAGGCAAGTCTGGTGGCTCGTCGAAGGATAGCCTGCTGCGTAAAGCGGCGGTAGTTCGGATTGGAAGCCGGGAGATGGTGTACTCCGATGAGTCGCGGACCGCGCAATTCACGGGTGGAGTAAGGGTGGAGAGCGCGGATGGAGTGATGCGGGGCGAGCAGGCCACGGCTTATTTACAATCGTCTGCAGCGAAAAAGAATGCGCCAGCAGCAGCCAGCCCGGAGTTTCTGGGAGGCGGGGTAGAGAAAGTCGCAGTCCGCGGAGCGATCGAGATCGAACAGACGGGACGCCGCGCGACGGGAGACCGTCTTCTGTACACGGCGAAGGATGGAGTCTTTGTGCTGACGGGAACGGAGGCGCAGCCTCCCCGGGTGATGGACACGATACGAGGCACCGTGACGGGCAGGGAGCTTCGCTTCCGCCAGCAGGATGAGAGTGTCGTGATTTCTAATGGAGATACGAACGGGACCGGCCAGAGGGTTCGCACGGAGACGCGGGTGAAGAGAGAGCAATGAGGACTCTATCGACGGAGGAGATTGGCAAGTCGTATGGCGGCCGCCAGGTAGTGAGAGGGGTAAGCCTGAAGATCGAGCAGGGCGAGGTTGTGGGTCTGCTGGGGCCGAATGGCGCAGGCAAGACAACCAGCTTTTACATGATCGTCGGGCTGGTGCGGCCTGACGGGGGCCGGATTCTGGCAGACGGCAAAGACATAACGCGGCTCCCGATGTATCTGCGGGCGCGCGAGTATGGTGTCAGCTATCTTCCGCAGGAGCCCTCGGTCTTCCGCAAGCTTACGGTCGAGGACAATATCCTCGCCGTGCTGGAGACGCAGCAACTGAGCTGGGAGGGAAGAAGGACCCGCACGGAGAAGCTGATCGAGCAGCTGAACCTCGCTCATGTGCGCAAGACGCGAGGGTATGCCCTCAGTGGAGGCGAGCGCAGGCGCGTCGAGATCGCCCGCTGCTTGGCGATCAATCCGGCGTTCATTCTGCTGGACGAACCGTTCTCGGGGATCGATCCGATTGCGGTGATCGACCTTCAGGAGATCATCTTCGGCCTGAAGAGGTCGGGCATCGGCGTCCTGATTACGGACCACAATGTGCGCGAGACGCTGTCGGTGACGGACCGGGCTTATATCATCAATGAAGGGAAGATCTTTCGGGCGGGCACGCCCGGCGATCTGGGACGAGACCCGGAGGTTCGCAAGGTCTACCTGGGGGAGAAGTTTTCGATGGATTAGTCTGGGATGAGTCTGGCCGGTACAACTTCAGTTGTAAAAGCCGGCAACCGCGACGAGATACATGGAAACGACGGCGCGGGGTAGACTTACGCTAAGTAAATTTTTCAGCCGTGTAGACTAGTGGCCTGAAGGGCCATAACGATGTATCGCGGGTAGGGACGGTGCATTCCGATTCCCGCATTTGCAAAGGATTTAAGAGGATCTGCTGACGTGCTCCTGCAACCCAAGCTTAATCTGAAGGTCTCCCAGCGCCAGGTACTGACCCCCGGGCTGGTGCAGATGGTCAGTGTGCTGGCGTTGAACAAGCTGGAGCTCAAGGAGATGATCAACACAGAGATCATCGAGAATCCGGTGCTTGAGGAGATTGAGGATACGGGGATTCCGCTCGAAGAGCAGGCTGGCCTTGAAGGCGACCGGGAGCGTTCGGCAGAGGAGGTCGCCGCTGAGGGCGAGCGCGTCGAGAAGGATCCGTTCGACGAGATTGACTTCGGGAGCTACTTTCAGGATTATCTCGATCCTGGCTTCCGGACGGCCTCGAACTTCGAGGAGTACGACAAGCCTTCGCTCGAGAGCTTTCTGTCGCAGCCCGGCACGCTGAGCGATCACCTGATGTGGCAGCTTGGATCGATGACGCTGGACCCCGAGGTTCGGTCCGCCGCGGAGCTGGTGATAGGCAACCTGAACGAGAACGGCTACCTGACTGCGAGCGACGAGGAGCTGGTGGATTCGCTGCTGCAACTGGAAATCCCCGCTCCGCCTGAGCCGATTCCCTTCGAGCAGGGCTCGCGGGGCCGGGTCGCGGCGGAGGCCGGCGATGAAGACGCATCGGGCAACGTCGATCTTGCAGCCTCTTCCGAGGAGCGTGAGTCGCTGCTGGCGGTGGTGCGCGAGGCGCGCTCGGTGATCAACCATCTCGACCCGGTGGGAGTGGGGGCGCGCGATCTTCGGGAGTGCCTTCTGATCCAGATTACGGCGCATCGTAACGAGGCGTCCCTGATGCTGCACCGGAAGCAGGAGGCCGCAGCGAAGAACGGAGCCTCTGCCAGCGTTCCTGAGGACGCGGCTCCGGCGGAGAATAAGGATGTCTTCTCGACCGCTGCCTATATCGTCGAAAACTGCCTTGCGCTGTTGCAGAAGAAGGACATGCGCGAGCTGACGCGAAGCTGCGGCCAGTCTGCCGAAGAGGTACAGGCGGCGGTGGAGTGTATCCGTGCCCTCGATCCCCGCCCCGGACAGCGTTACAACCATATTGAGACGCGGCTGATCGAGCCGGACGTCGCCTTCGTGAAGCGGGATGACCGTTATATTGTCCTGGTGAACGACGAAGACATGCCGGCGTTGCGGCTGAATCACAACTACCGCCGGATGCTGCAGGAGAAGCAGACGGAAAAAGAGGTCAAGGAGTACGTGAAGGAGCGCTACAAGTCGGCGATTCAGCTGCTGCGCAATATTGAGCAGCGGAAGAATACGATTGTGCGTACCTGCGAGGTTATCGTTCGCCGGCAGACGGAGTTTCTGGAGCGCGGGGTGGATGCGCTGAAGCCAATGATGATCAAGGAGGTCGCCGAGGAGATCGGCGTGCATCCTTCGACCGTTAGCCGCGCTGTTGCGAACAAGTACGTGCACACGCCGCAGGGAGTCTATGAGCTTCGCTTCTTCTTCTCTGAGGGAGTCAATGGGCCCGAGGGTGGCGATCTTCCGCTGGTGCTGCTGAAGCGCAAGGTCAAGAAGCTGATCGAGGACGAGGATGCGCGCAAGCCATTGACCGACGATCAGCTTGCGGCGGAGCTGCAGCGTCAGGGCATTCAGGTGACGCGCAGGACGGTGGCAAAGTATCGCGAGGACATGCAGATTCCGAGTACCCATCAGCGCCGGGTGCGCTGAACCGGCGTAATATGTTCCACACGAGGTACCGAGATGAACCTGGATTACACCGGCAGGCAGACGACAATCACGAAAAAACTGAAAGCGCAGACCGAAGCGGGGCTGGCCCGGATCGAGAAGATCATTGGAGATGCGGGTAGCGTTCACGTGATCCTGACGACAGAAAAGTATCGCCGTACGGCCGAGCTGACCGTACAGACGAGGAACCTCAAACTGGTGGCGACCTGCGAGGCCACCGACATGGAGATGGCGCTGCGTGACGCTCTTGCGGCCATCGAGAAGCAGGCTATCCGGCATAAGAAGAAGAGCACGACCATCAAGCGCAATGCGAAAGAGGGCGTCCGTGAGGTTGCCCTGGCCCAACCAGTGAACGGAGCGATCGCGGTGAAGGTCAAGAAGGCGGATAAGACAGCCGCGAAGAACGGATCCGCGCGTAGGGCCGTGCCCATGCTGGTCCATTCGTTTCCCTCGGAGACGCCGCTGGCGGAGCCGCACCTGGTCCGTTCCAACGATGGCGTCGCCCTGAGGCCCATGTCGTTGGAGGAGGCGGTAAAAGAAGCGGCCTTCCGCGATCGTGAGGTCTTCGTCTTCCGCGATCACGCTGGCCAGGCCCTGGTGCTGCACCGCAAGCGCGACGGCAAGATGGAACTGATCGAGGTTCCGTAAACTACAGTGCGGGTCTCGTCGCATCCCGTGGCATGACAGATGCTAGGATTCCAGTCATGCCACGGAAGCAAGCAAAAAAGACGGCGAGACGGGCGGTCAAGGAACTGGTGATTCTGACCGGACTATCCGGTTCGGGAAAGCTCTCGGCTCTGAAGACCTTTGAAGACCTTGGTTTTTATTCGGTGGATAATCTACCGCTAGAACTGGTGCCACGATTCGCGGACCTGGTGCGGCAATCCAGGGAGATCGAGCGCGCTGCCCTGGTCGTCGATGTTCGCGAGGGGATGCGGCTCGACGAGTTTCCAGCCACACTGAAGAAGGTCCGCAGGGCTCTGCCCACGCGTGTGCTCTATCTCGAAGCCAGCGACGAAGCGCTGATCCGGCGATTCTCCGAGACGCGTCGTCCGCACCCGATGGGCCGCACCGATACGGTCATACAGTCGATCCGCGCCGAGCGCAAGCGCCTCGATCCCATCCGTAACGTCGCCGACATCGTACTCGATACCACCAAGTTCACTGTGCACGATCTGCGCGCGCATATCGGGGCGCAGTTTGAGCGCGAGGAGAGCGATCGCAACCTCACCATCTCCTCGAACAGCTTCGGTTTCAAGAACGGAGTTCCGGCCGAAGCAGACCTGGTCTTCGACGTGCGTTTTCTGCCCAATCCTCACTTCGTTCCGGAGTTCCGCAAGCTGACCGGCAAGCACCCCAAGGTTGCCAAGTTTGTTCGCGACTTTCCTCAGACGGCGGAGTTTCTGGATAAGACGGCCGAGTTGATGAAGTTTCTTTTACCGCACTACATCAAAGAGGGCAAAAGCTATCTGACAGTCGCGTTCGGCTGTACCGGCGGTCAGCACCGCTCGGTCTTCATCGCCGAGGAGATGAAGAAGAGGTTGACCGCCGCTGGATACCGCGTCAAGACGCTGCATCGCGACATGCCCCGCTGACTGCCGCGAAGACGCAGAGCCCGCGGGCAATTTAAGATAAAAGGATGTCGGAGATGGCAACGATCTGGAGAGTGGCGGCTTGAAGCGTATCTGGCGCTTACTTCTGTATGTGCGGCCGTATGCCCTCCACCTGACCGGTTCGGTGATCCTGATGGCGATGGTTGGCGCGATGGCTGCGCTGCGCATCCTTCTGGTAAAGCCGATCTTCGACAACGTGCTGAGTCCGGAGGCCTCGACCGGCAATGTTCTGAAGTTCCACCTACCTCACATTGCGCGCGAGCTCAACCTGCAGTTCCTGGTTCCGAGCCACTTCCACAACGCATGGACGGTGGTGGCGTACGCTCTGATCGTCTCGGCGGTTCTGAAGTCGGTGTGCGACTACTTTGGTACTTATCTGGTGAACTATGCCGGTTTCGGCATGATCACCGACCTGCGCAACGATCTCTACAACGCTGTGCTGCGCAGGTCGGTGGCGTTCTTCCAGAAACACACGACCGGAACCCTGCTCTCGACACTGATTAACGATATCGAGCGCGTGCAGTATGCCATGTCGAGTGTGCTGGGCGACTTCATGCAGCAGCTCTTCACCCTGCTGTTTACCGCCGGGGTGGTCGTTGTCGTCGGAGGCAGGCTTGCCTGGGTACTGTTGCTCTTCGTTCCGGTCGTGATCTCTTCAGCGCGGCGCATTGGACGCAGAGTAAGGCAGACGACCCGTAAGGGGCAGGACAAGCTCGCGGAGATTCAGAACATCCTGCACGAGACGATTACCGCCAATCGCATCGTGAAGGCCTTCGGGATGGAGCTGTGGGAGATGAACCGCTTCCGCAGAGCTGCGCGCAGGCTCTTCCGGGCGAACCTGAAGTCGGTCAGGGTGCAGGCCATCAGCTCACCTCTGATGGATGCCCTGGGATCGGTTGGAATCGCCTTGCTGCTGCTGCTGGGGCGGGGAAGGATTCTGCACCATGAGATGACGGCGGGTTCGTTCATCGCCTTTCTGGTGGCGGTCTTTACACTCTACGATCCGGTGCGGAAGTTCGCTCTCTTCTACAACAGCTTTCAGCAGGCGCTGGGCGCGAGCGAAGACATCTTCAAGTTCATGGATGCGCAGGACGATGTTCGCGAGAAGCGTCGCGCATTCGTCCTGAATGGTTTTCACGAAGAGATTCAGTTCGAGAATGCAGGCTTCGGATATATCGGCGAAGATGGCGAGACCGCGCAGGTGCTTCACGATGTCAACCTCACCGTGAAGCCGGGCGAAGTGATCGCTCTGGTGGGACCGAGCGGGGCGGGGAAGTCTTCGCTGGTAAACCTCATCCCGCGCTTCTTCGATGTGAATGAAGGGCGCATCATGCTCGACGGCCACGATCTTCGCGATGTCACGATCGCATCGCTGCGCGAACAAATCGGCAAAGTCACCCAGGAGACGGTGCTCTTCAACGATACGGTGCGCAACAACATCGCGTACGGGCAGCCCGATGTTCCGCTCAGCAAGGTTGAGGAGGCAGCGCGGATGGCGCTGGCGCACGACTTCATCCTTAGGATGCCCGACGGATACAACACCAGGATCGGGGAGAAGGGAACCCGCCTGAGCGGAGGAGAACGACAACGACTGGCGATTGCGCGGGCGATCCTGAAGAATGCTCCGATCCTGATTCTCGACGAGGCGACGAGCGCACTCGATACGGAGAGCGAGCAGTTCGTACAGGCGGCGCTGGCGAACCTGATGCAGTACAGGACTGTCTTCGTGATCGCGCACAGGCTTTCGACCGTGCGCAGGGCAACGAAGATTGTGGTTCTGGAGCGGGGAAGGATTATAGAGACAGGAACGCACGACGAGCTGATTCGGAAGTCGGGAACGTACCGCCGACTTTACGATATGCAATTTGGAGATGAGATCGTGGCTGTGACAGAGAGCGAGACGCCATTGCAGCCGGCGGAGCTGGAGGGATTTGCTTGAGTTTGATCTATTCCATGACAGGATTTGCGAGCGCACGAAGCAGTGCGGATGATATCGTCGGTTTTTCGCTTGCCATCAAGAGTGTGAATCATCGCTTTCTCGATCTGCACCTGCGCCTGCCTTCCTACTGCGACGCGCTGGAGATCCAGATGCGCCGCCTGCTTAAGGAGATGCTGAAGCGGGGTCACATCGAGGTGACGCTTCAGGTGGAACGCAAGGCCAGCGCTCAGATTCAGCTGAATGCAGACCTGCTGGGGGCCTATATGGAAGCCTTCAGCAAGGCTGCTGAGCTTTATGGTCTGTCGAGCCAGCCGGACTTGAACGGTCTGCTGCGGATCCCCGGAGTGATGACAGCGGAGAGCTCAATCGGAGTCGAGGGGATTCCGGAGCTCGATCAAGCCGTGATGGCGGCGATGCCTGCGCTGGTCGAGAAGCTGAACGAGGTTCGAGCGCAAGAGGGGGCTGCGCTGGCTGCGGAGCTGCGATCTTCGATGAAGCGCCTGCGGGCTTTTGCGGAAGAGATGGCCGGTCTGCGGAACGGCGTGCGCGAGGCACAGTTCGAGCGTCTGCGGACGCGGCTGACAGAGCTGACCGAGGGCATTCCGGTGAGCGAGGAGCGGTTGCTCTCGGAGGCGGCGGTGCTGGCAGAGAAGAGCGACATCGAAGAGGAGATCGTGCGGCTGAGGACGCATATCGACCGCTTCATCGCCATGCTGGACGAGGGAGGCGAGCTGGGCAAGCGCATGGACTTTTTGCTGCAGGAATTGAACCGCGAGGCGAATACGATGCTCTCGAAGACCAGCGCGGCCTCGGGCGAGAACAGCCTGCGCATCACCGAACTTGGCCTCGAGATCAAGGCCGAGATCGAGAAAGCCCGCGAGCAGGTGCAGAACCTGGAGTAGCCAGGTGCAAAAGCTGGAGTAGTCTCGTTTACACTGGCAGAGATCCAAAACAGATGGACTGTGGAACGACCAGGAGCAGATGGCGGGAATTCTTTTTATCATCTCAGCGCCCTCCGGATCGGGGAAGTCGACGCTGGTAAGCCAGCTTCGCACCCTGGTGGAGGGACTCGACTTTTCCATCTCGTATACGACACGCGCTCCTCGTGGTTCAGAAGAGAATGGACGCGAGTACTACTTCACTACCCGTGAGGAGTTTGAGCGTTTGGTGGCGGCAGGGGATTTCCTCGAGTGGGCTGAGGTCTTTGGAAACTACTACGGCACGGCGGTCTCCGCGCTTCGCCATGCGAAGGAGCTGGGCAAGGATCTTCTGCTCGACATCGATGTGCAGGGCGCGTTGCAGGTGATGAAGAAGATGCCGCAGGCGGTCTCGATCTTCATCCTTCCTCCCAGCCCTGAAGTGCTTGAGCAGAGGCTGAAGAACCGGAGCGCGGCCGAGAAGATGACCGACGAAGAGGTGATTCAGAAGCGTCTTGCCGAGGCGAAGAATGAGATCAAAAAGGTCTGGGACTATCGTTATGCCCTGGTGAACGATGTCCTGGAGAACGCCGTGGCGGAGATGCGCGCGATCGTTCTCTTCGAGCGGGGAGATCAGGATTGCGAGGCTCTGGCCAAGAGCTGCCGGACCGATGCGGCTTCGCCGAAGCTGAGATCGGTGCTGGATGCTTTTGGAGAATAAGGGCCTTGATTTCCACTGTGAATTTCTGATGTAGATTTTGCGGAGCTTGAGGTACAGTCAGGGACAAGGAGGTCTACTGATGACGGAAGAGAGTGCATTCCACAATAAGTACAGCCTGGTCAAAGGTGCGGCACGCCGGGCGCGGCAGCTGCAGTCCGGAGCGCCTTCGCTGATCGCGGCCAAGTCGATCAAAGCCTGCCGTGTGGCACAAGACGAGATCAAGCAGGGCTACGTGAAGTATGTTCTTCCACAGGGGCCCGCGAAGCCGGAGCCTCAGATTCACTAGATCTTTGATCGCTGTTGCGACGCGATAGCATGGAAGCTATGGCAGAAGAGCCGGAACAGCAGTTGCGCGCCTACGTCGAGTACCTCCGCGACCTGGGTGTGTACGATCTTTATCGCCGGGGTGATCCGGTCTATGAGGCGGAGGCGGCTTTACCGGCAGCGCCGGTAGTTGTTGCTGCGCTAGATCCCGTGCGGACCGAGCAGACAGTTCTCTCGATGAGGCAGCCAGTCCAGCAGCAACCGGCGGCTAGCTCGCCGCGGCAGACAGTTTCTTCCTTTGCCCCTTCACCCAGAAGAGAGTTTCCGGAGTCCGAGATCGCTAAGCTGGTAAGTTTCGACAACCTTGCGCCACTGCCCGAGGCGCGTCTTGCCGCGGCCGATCGCCCGGCGGCTCTCGAGGCCATCCGCGAGGAGATCGGTGACTGCACACGGTGTCCTCTGGCGTATGCGGGGAGGCGCAAGATTGTATTTGCCGACGGAGACCCGAACGCGCGGCTGATGTTTGTGGGCGAAGGTCCGGGAGCGGACGAGGACACTCAGGGGCTTCCGTTTGTCGGCAAGGCAGGACAGCTTTTGAACAACATGATCAACGCGATGGGGCTGAAGCGGGAGCAGGTCTATATTGCGAACATCGTGAAGTGCAGGCCACCGGGGAACCGTACTCCCGAACCGGTGGAGGCGAATACCTGCACGCAGTTCCTGGTCAAGCAGGTAGACGTGGTGCAGCCCGAGGTGATCGTCGCCCTGGGCTCGACGGCGGCAACCTACCTGCTGGGGGTGAAGCAGTCGCTGGCCGGGCTGCGCGGGCGATGGCATAGCTGCCGCGGAGCCAAGCTGGCAGTCACCTATCATCCGGCGTTCCTGCTGCGCGATCCGAGGCAGAAGGGTGAGGCGTGGAAGGACCTGCAGATGGTGATGAAGGAGCTGGGCCTGAAGGCTCCGGCCAAGGGGTGACCCCCTCCCCCCGTTTTTTGCGCAAAGTCTTCAAAATATTGTGCTTAGCTTTGGACCTCAGGTGTTCCTCATGGAGATTCGATGTCCCCTAGAGGAAGTTAGCCCGTGTGATTTTCCCGGGCTTTCTTCTGCTTTAAGTTTAGCGAGATAGAGAAAACTGATCGGCAACTTTATGTTGTCTGTTTTGTTTTTGTTAGGTGAGCTCCGGGCTTGACAAGGTCTTTGGACTTGCGCCTTCACTCCAAGGAGCAGGGTTGCTTGGGTCCTGGGTCCACGCCGCTCGCTCCGGTCGAAATGACACGTTTGTGTGTCTTGCTCCTTCGTTCTGGGCAGAGTGAATTTTTTTGCAGATTTTTCTTCATGTGAACGTACTTCAGGGGTAAGCTCTAGTCTCCATGCGAAAACTAAATCTGGGGCTGGCGCAATTGCGTGGGTCTTGTGGGATTTTCAGGGCCCTTGTTGTGTCTCTGGTGATGTGTGTCCTGATCAGCTGCTCGGGCGGGAGCGGCTCGAAGCAGTCTACTGGGACGACAGGAACGGGGACAGGCACAGGGACAGGGACAGGTACAGGCACAGGGACAGGTACAGGAACAGGGACGGGAACAGGGACGGGAACGGGGACAGGCACAGGGACAGGAACGGGACCTGGAACGGGGAATCCGCCTCCTTCGGTCAAATACGGTGTGGTGAAGGGCGGGGTCGTTCCGGTGAGCGGGGCGACGATTCAGCTGTATGCAGTCGGATCGTCGGATGCAGGTTCTGCGACGCCTCTGATTGCGTCTCCATTGTTGTCGGATTCTTCAGGTGAGTTCGACCTTGCCGGGGCGTATACCTGCCCTTCGGCCGATGCCCTGGTGTATGTGGTGGCGACGGGCGGCGACCCTGGAACGGGCCAGGCAAATCCGCAGCTGAACCTGATGACGGTTCTGGGCAAGTGTGGCGACATTACCGCGACGACGAATATCACGATCAATGA
>DATHJA010000266.1:0-7501 GCA_035316475.1 Edaphobacter sp.
GACACTGAGCTTGTCGTGGAGACAAGCGGGGATTCTTCTTCGTACATATCAATTTGAACGCAGTCAAAAATATCTTGACATGCGGACGGTCTCGGCTCATATTTTGACCATGTTCAAAAATGAGACGGCTGTCGACAAAGCGGAGCAGACGCGGAGGCGAATCTTCGAGGCGGCGTTGACGCTGTTTCGGGAGAAGGGCTTTGACGCGACGACGATGCAGGAGATCGCGCAGCACGCTGGAGTAGCGAAGGGCGCGGCCTACTACTACTTTCCCGGCAAAGAAGCGATTATCCAGACCTACTACGAGGCGATTCAGACGGAGCAGGAGAGGATCTGCGGCGAGTTGTTCACACACGAGAAGAAGTTGAAGGCGCGGGTGAAGGCGGCGTTCGATTCAAAGTTTGAACTGGCAAAAGAGGATCGGCGGTTGCTGGGGGTGGTATTCCGGTATGCGGGGGAACCGGAGAATCCGATCTCATGTCTGGGGAAAGGGACCGAGGAGATTCGCAGACGCAGCATTGCTGTGTTTCGGGATGCGCTTGCGGTGGAGAAGCTTCCGGAGGATCTGGCGCGGCTGCTGCCGGTAGCGTTATGGGCGATGCAGATGGGGTTGTTGGTGATGTTTCTCTACGACGATTCGAAAGGGCAGCGGCGAACGCGGAAGCTGAGCGACGGTGCGCTGGAGATGGCGTTGAAGTTATTGGCGCTAGCGAAGCTGCCGTTGCTGCGCCCCATTCGTAGCAGTCTGCTGAGGCTGCTGATGGAGGCAGAGTTGTTACCGGAGTAGGCGAGGTTGTGTGGGAGGGGTGCTTAATGTTGAACGAAGAAGACCAGCCGGATGAGCGGAGAAATAGGCGGATATTGATTGGTTTCATCCTCGCAGTCAGCGGCGGGTCGCTTCTCTATCGCCTGCTGTTGCACGAGCACCTTGGCCAGACGGCGGCGATGTTCCTGGGAATTCCAGCTGTGCTTGCGATTTTGCTGGCACTGGCGCCGAAGGCAGAGACGGTGACGGGAGGAATTCTGAAAGGAATCACGCTTGCCCTGTTGATCGTCGCTCCATTGCTGGGTGAGGGATATCTGTGCATTTTGATTGCGGCTCCACTTTTTTACACCATTGGAATCATTGTGGGCTCCGTGGTGGATTGGAGACGCGAGAAGCGTGACGGCACATTGATGTGCGTGGCGGTTGTTTTGCTTCCGTTTTGTCTTGAGGGCGTAGTTCCGGAGCTGACGTTTCACCGAACACAATGTGTGGAGGTGAGAAGCATTGTGAACGGATCGGAGGAAGCCGTATCGCGCGCTCTGGCCGCAAGTCCGAGGGTCGATGCTACTCTGCCACGTCTATTGCGTATTGGATTTCCGAGGCCGCTGGAGGCGCATGGGACCGGTCTGGAGCAGGGGGCGAGGAGGATCATTCATTTTGCAGGCGCAGAGGGTGATCCTCCGGGCGATCTGGTAATGCGCGTGGTCGAGTCACGCAGAGGGTATGTGCGCTTCTCCACTGTAAGCGACGGAAGCAAGCTGACGCAGTGGCTACGTTGGAAGAGTTCAGAGGTGAGATGGAGCGCCGTCGATCGCGACCACACTGAGGTAGCGTGGACGATCGAGTTCGACCGGCAGCTGGACCCTGCCTGGTACTTTACGCCGTGGGAGCGGTATGCGGTTGGGAAGGCGGCTGCTTTTCTTATCGAAGCCAACGCGACGCCGGCTGAAGGAGGAACGCGATGAGCAAAGGTTGGTGGACGTATTTGGGAGCGCTCTACCTGCCTTTGATGGTGGCTCTGTTGGCGCGGGTGGTCAATGGCCGAAGGCCGAGGCAGTCTGTTGCGTGCCTGCTGGGTCTGTTGTGGGTCGCGTCTGCGCTGCCTCTGGTGCAATACGCCAGCGTGTGGGGAGGGTGGTGGAGTTTTGCGAAAGAAGAGCCATCGTTCTGTGGCATGCCTCTAGCTCTTTATATCGGTTGGGTGCTGCTGTGGGGAGCGGTACCGGTGGTGGCGTTTCCCACGATGAAGCTGCGGTGGGTGATGGTGATTATGATCTGCATCGACCTGGCCGGGATGCCGCTGGCCTATAACGTGGTGTCGCTCTCGGGGCGATGGCTGGTGGGGGAGGCAATTGCCGTTTTGGTGGTGCTGCTGCCGGCGCTGGCGATCTCACGCTGGACACTGGAGCAGACGCATCTGCGCGGACGCGCGATGTTGCAGATTGCGACGGCGGGGCTTGTCTTTCTGTTCCTGATCCCCGAGCTTATCTTTGCATTGCGTCCGGGAGTTGGCTGGGAACCACTGATCGCGATGCCGGGATGGATGCGGCAGATCTGTTTGCAGCTTGTGTTTCTGCTGGCGGCACCGGGAATCTCGGCGGTGCTGGAGTTTGCGGAGCGCGGCGAAGGTACACCGATTCCTTATGATGCTCCGAAGAGGCTTGTGACGAGTGGGATATATCGGTACGTGGCGAATCCGATGCAGCTTTTCTGTGCGGTGACGATGCTCGCCTGGGCGGCCCTGCTTCGGAGCTGGTGGATGGCGCTGGGCGCTGCGGTATCGCTTGTCTACAGCGCGGGAATCGCAGAGTGGGATGAGGCGCAGGATCTGCGACGAAGGTTTGGCGAGTCGTGGGTGGAATACAGAGCCGAGGTGAGGAATTGGCTTCCGCGATGGAGACCGTATGCGGGTGCATCGCAGGCACGGCTCTATCTGGCAGGAAGCTGTGCCCCATGCAGCGAGATATGGCGCTGGTTGGCGGAGCGAAGACCTGTGGGCATGCAGATTGTTGCGGCAGAGACACTGCCGGCAGGGTCGATTCGTAGGATGCGCTACGAGCCCGGAGACGGGAGTGTGGCTGTAGATGGAGTACGCGCCTTTGCGCGGGCGCTCGAGCATTTGCACCTTGGATGGGCTCTGGCCGGCATGCTGTTGCGGCTTCCTGGAGTGTGGCAGGTTGTACAGGTTGTGATGGATGCGAGCGGATTTGGTCCGCGGACGATCGTTCTTGCGAGGAACTAAGCCGCAGGCTTTCATGAAGAACGCCCGCGGCTTGAGGGTAGGTCTTGAAGCGGATTTACTCTGCCTCGGTGCCCGCTGGGTGATTGAAGGATCGACCGGGTGGCCGGCGCAGCAGCAGTGGCATGATGAACAAGATGGCGATGATGGTCGTCGCCATTCCTCCGACGACGACGCGCGCCAGAGGCTGCTGTGCCTGCGCTCCGATGCCGTTAGAGACAGCGGCGGGAAGCAGGCCCAGTCCGGCAGCCATGCAGGCCATGACGACGGGACGCATCTCGTCGACGCAGCCGTGCTCGAGACCAGTTCCGTCGATACTCTCTCGCTGGGCGCGGCGCACGCCCGACATGAAGACGACGGCTCCCAGCGTAGCCACTCCGATCAGCGACGTGAACCCGACTGCAGCCGAGATGCTGAATGCCGTATGGGTGAGGAAGAGAGAGACCGTGCCTCCCACCGCAGCAAAGGGAAGTGTAGCGATCACGATGAAGGCGTCCTTCCACGTTCCGAACTGCATGTAGAGAAGGATGACGATGATGGCGAGTGAGATGGGGATGATGATGGCAAGACGCGCCTGCTCCTTGCGCAGCGAGTCGAACTCGCCGGCCCAGGTGTAGTCGTAGCCGGTGGGCATGGGGACCTGCTGCTTGAGCTTCGCCTGCAGGTCGGTGATGGTGGTGGCAAGATCGCGGCCGCGCACGGAGAACTTGATGGGAATATAACGCCGTCCCGCCTCGCGGAAGATCTGGAAGCTACCCTCACGGATGGTGACGTCGGCGATCTGCGCCAGGGGAACACGGCTGCCATCGGCGGTGGGGATGAGAATGGAGCGGACTGCTTCTGGTGTGGAGCGGTTGGCCTCGGGATAGCGCACAGCGAGGTCGAAGCGGCGGTCGCCCTGAATGACCTGAGTGATCGGGGCTCCGCCGACGGCGGCCTGCACCACGGCATTGATATCGCCGGAGAGGATGCCATATCGAGCGGCGCGAGCTCGGTCGATCTGGATGACCAGCGAGGGTTGGCCGCCGACCTTGAAGACACCGACGTCCGCCACGCCGGGGACAGACTCCATAGTCTTCTCGATCTTGCTTGAGAGTGAGGTGAGGGTATCGAGATCGTCACCAAAGAGCTTGAGCGAGTTCTCGCCCTTCACACCGGACATCGCCTCTTCGACGTTGTCCTGGATGGCCTGTGAGAAGTTGAGTTCGATGCCCGGAAAACGCGAGAGGCGCTTGTTCATCTCTTCGATCAGCTTTTCCTTGGTGAGTCCCGGGCGCCACTCCTCCTGCGGCTTCAGCGCTGCGGAGATTTCGATGTTGTTGAAGGTGGACACGTCGGTGCCATCATCAGGGCGTCCCATCTGCGAGACGGTCTGCGTCACCTCAGGTGATTCGGCAATGACTGCGCGAAGCTGATCGGCGAGGTGAGCCGAGGTGTCGAAGGAGATGTCCTGCGGAAGCGTGGCGCGAATCCAGAGGTTTCCTTCTTCGAGCGGAGGCATGAACTCACCGCCCACCAGCATGAAGCAGAGCACGCCGACACCAAGCATGGCCGCCGCTCCGATCCAGACCAGGCGAGGGAAGTGGAGCGAGTGGTGCAGCGCCTTTTCGTAACCGTTCTTCAGATGACGGCTCAGCCACGTATATCCATCGCCGACCTTCTGCTCCGCGGGAGCTGTCATGTAGCCCAGCACAGGCGCGAAGATGAGCGCGAATAGAAGCGCTCCCATCAGGGCGAAGCCGTAGGTCACCGACATGGGCGAGAAGATCTGGCCCGCGACTCCCTGCATGGTGAACAGCGGGATGAAGGCAATCAGGATGATGGCCGTCGAGAACAGCACGGGACGCGCTGCGTCAGTGACGCCCTCGACGATCAGGTCGCCGGTCTGCTCACCGGGCACCCGGCGTGTGAGTTTGCGATAGATGCTCTCGAGCACGATGATCGATGAGTCGACCAGGATGCCGAAGTCGATAGCGCCGATGGAGATGAGATTGGCGGAGCGCCCGCTGAGCACCATCATGCCGAAGGCGAAGAGCACGGCGAAGGGAATCGTGACCGCAGCGATGAAGGTGATACGCAGATCCCCCAGCATCGACAGCAGCACCAGCGTCACGAGGACCAGGCCGGTAAGAATGACCTCGCGCACCGTGTGGGTGGTGCGATTGATAAGGTTGGTCCGGTCGTAGATGGTGCTGATGTGCATTCCAGGGGGAAGCAGCGAGCCGGTGTTCAGGCTGGCGATCTTCTCCTTGAGAGCCTTCAGCGCGGGAAGCGATTTCTCTTCCTTTTGTAAGAGGACGATTCCGAGAACGATGTCGTTCTGCTTGTTGCGACCCACCTGGCCAAGGCGCGGCTGGAAGCCCTCGCGTACCTTGCCGATATCGCCCACCGTGATGGGCGCTCCATTCTTTTCTGCGACGACGATATGAGAGATGTCGTCGGTTGTATGGACCTGGCCAAGCGCACGAACGTTGATGTTCTGGTTGCCAAGCTGGACGTAATTTCCGCCGGCGTTGGCGTTCGACGACTGGATAGCGCTGAGCACCTGCGGCAGCGTGACCCCATAGCTCAGCAGCCGGTTCGGATCGGCCTCAACCTGATACTGGCGCGTGGTTCCGCCGAAGGTGGTGATGTCGATGATGCCGGGAACCTGTTTCAGCTCGCGGCGAACGAGCCAGTCCTGCGTGGCCTTGATCTCGTTGAGGGTGTAGCCGGCGCCGGTGAGCTGATAGCGGAAGATCTCGCCGATGGGCGACCACGGCGAAAGCTGTGGCTGCAGGTTGTTGGGCAGCTGCAGAGTCTGCAGGCGGTTGAGCACCTCCTGACGATCACGGAAGTATTCGGAGTCGAAGCTGAAGTATAGCTTGACATCCGAGAGTCCGAAGATCGAGATGGAGCGGACCTGGCTCAGGTGCGGGGTGCCGTTCAGAGTTGTCTCGACGGGAACGGTGACCTGTTGCTCCATCTCTTCGGCCGACCACGAGGGATTTTGCGTGATGATCTCGACAAGCGGAGGTGAGGGATCGGGATAGGCCTCGATATCGAGACGCGACAGTGCGAAGGCTCCTGCGGCGAGCATGACCGCGAAGAGGATGAGAATGATGGCGCGATAACGGATAAACAGGCGGATCAAAGGCTGCACGCGGTCACTCTCCGTTGCTGGGACGGAGGAGCGCTCCGCCGACTGTGACGACCTTCTCGCCGTCGTTGATGCCAGTAAGGATCTCGATGTTCTTGACGGCTCCGGACTCGAAGCTGCGGCCGATGGTCACAGGTCGCTGCTCGTACTTGCCGGAGGCGTTCACGACAAAGACCGAGGTCTTGTCGCCCTCGTGCAGCACCGCGGTCGAAGGCAGAATGATCGCGTTGCGCGCCGCGCCGGGAATGCGGATCGTAGCGAACATGTCGGTCTTCAGGGTGTGCTTCGGGTTGGGAAGAACGACGCGCAGCTTGAGCGTATGCGTGTTGGGGTCCAGAGCATCGCCGATATTGGCGATGCGGCCCGTCAGGGTTAACCCGGCGTAGGCGGGCACCACGATCTGCACCTCGCGTCCCGGCTTTACGCTGGCCAGATCGCGCTCGAAGACATCGCCGACAACCCACACCGAATCGATGTTCGCGATGGTGGCAATGGGAGTGGCATTGTCGAGTGAACGCTGCATTTCGCCGGAGGCTGTGCCGATGTCGAGCACGACGCCAGAGATGGGCGACCGCAGCGCGACCTCGTCGGAGGAGTTGTCTTCGGAGAAGCCAAGCTCGCGGATGCGCTGCCGCGAGCGCTCGAGCTCGGAGTGCGCGGTCTGGTCGGCTGCATCGAGCTCGTAGTAGTCGGCCTGCGACAGCACTTCATGCTGCAGCAGAATCTTGCCGCGGGTCAGGGCACGGTCGGCGCGAAGCACTTCGATCTTCGCCTTCTCGAAGTCGGAGCGCGCGGCGGCGATATCGCTGCTCTGAAGCTCGGCGACAACGGCGCCCTTTGCAACCTCTTGGCCAGGAAGAACGCGCAAGCCCAGCATGCGTCCGCTCAGAGGCGGGAAGATGCGCACGACGTGAGAGGGATCGGCCTCGATGTGCGCGGGAAGCTCAAGATAGTCGGTGCTCTGCTGCACATGGGCGACCGTCGTCTCGATTCCAGCGTTGGCGGGCTGCTGTGCCTCCGCAGGAGGCGGCGTGGATTTTTTGCATGCGGTCAGTGGCGCGAAGGGAAGCGCGAGCAGGAGCAGGGATTCAATTCGTATCGGATTCGTGTTCATGCGTTCCTTCATGGGAGGATGTCCGTCGCGGTAGCGAAGCTGAGCTGATGGAGGGCGAGCCAGACCTGCGCATTTGCCGTCAGGCTGCTGACGCGAATGGCGCGATAGTCGCGCAGGGCCGAGAGGTAGTCGAGCAGGGTCGAGTTGCCGTTGCGATAGCTGAACTGCAGGTTGTCGCGGACATGTCCGGCCTCCTGCAGGTAGTGGCTGTTGTAGCGCTGCGCCAGTCGCTGCGTGATGTCC
>DATHJA010000267.1:0-5968 GCA_035316475.1 Edaphobacter sp.
GGATGGAGCTGTCTATAACCAGAATGCTTTTGTGTATGACCCTTCGCGAAGAGTGGGTGATTACATTCGTTTGGCTGGTGGTGCAAATCGCGACGCCGACAAGAAGCGAGCTTATGTAATCCGAGCGGGCGGAGCGGTTCTTAGCAAGCAGTACAGTTCATCCCTGCGTGGGAGTGGCTTCAACTCGCTTCACGTCTATCCGGGCGACACGGTCGTGGTTCCCTTGAACCTGAGCAAGGGCAAGTCACTGCGGCTCATCGTAGATCTGGCGCAGATCGTCGGCCAGTTTGGAATCGCAATCGCTGCGGCGAATGTGGTGTTCTAAAACGGATGTGAATCCGAAAGGCATGTATTTGCGGAGCAGCATTTGCGGTACCTGCTCATTTCATCCGGGATTGTTGAATGAGCATTGTCCAAGCAACAAGTAAGAATGTCTCATTTGCTGTAATTGTTCCTACATTAAATGCAGCTGGAGATTGGACCGCATTTGTGTCTAATTTATTTACTGCGATACCGCCTCAAAGAGTAATGGTGATTGATTCTTCGTCAGACGACGGAGCGATCGATCTGGCTCGGCTTGCCGGTTTTCGAACTGTGAGTATCCCTCGCTCCGAATTCAATCATGGAAGCACTCGATGCAGTACTTGTAGATTCAAGTGCGATTGATAGATTGTTAGCGGCTTTCTCTGATCCTGCTATTGCATTGGCATATGGGCGTCAGCCCCCTAGACACGGCGCTTTTCCCATTGAAGCTCACGCGCGCTTATTCAATTACCCATCTCAATCAAGCATTCGAATTCTCGAAGATCGGAAAAGTCTAGGCTTTAAAAAGCATATTTGTTTCAAACTCTTTTGCTGCCTATCGAAGGAAGGATTTGATTGAGGTTGGAGGATTTCCTGCAAACGTTATTTTTGGAGAGGATACTGTCACAGCTGCCAAATTGCTGATGAATGGTAAGAAGATTGCCTATATTGCTGATGCGCAGGTTTATTACTCCCACAGCTATAGCTGGAACCAGGATTTCAAGAGATATTTTGATATAGGTGTTCTACATGAGAGAGCTGGCTCAGAAAGGAATTTTGGAAGTACAGGTGGGGAAGGTCTTCGTTTTGTGAAATCGGAGATCTCTTATCTATGGTCGGGCAATAAAAGATACATTCCATCGGCGTTTATAAGAACCATTCTTAAATTTGCTGGCTATAAATTTGGAAGAACGAGAAAAGATTTCAATACGACTCTAAAATGCCGTCTTAGCATGTACAAGGGTTTCTGGAAGTAACTTGCGTCTTCAACGAAGCAGCTTAAGCTTCGGGTTCCAGGTTAGCTGGAACCATCCACTGGTGTTGTGCTGGGATCCGTTCATGTAGGACGGGATCAGGAAACGCTCATACTGGGTGAAGATCTGGGCTGTCCAGTGGCGGTTGATGGCGAAGGAGCCGTTTACAAAGCCATCTGTGATGGTTCCGCCTCCGGGAAGGAACAGCGCGCTGACCTTGTTCTGACGGTAGCCTGCTTCTACACGGGTGCGGCCGGAGAACCAGTAACCAGTGCGGCCTTCGATTGCGCGTCCATCCCGTCCGATGGCGTTGCCGAGGAGGTAGCCCTTCTGAGTATTGCTGTCCAGGTACTGGTTGTTCATGAAGTAGTGTTGTCCGCCAAAGTCTCTTGCCAGGCCCTGAGAGCTGACTGCCTCCACGCGAAGGTCCATATGGGGCAGCCAGGGAAGGCGCGCGAAGTAGATGCCGGGGTTCCAGACGGCGCGACGTGGTGCGGAGATGGGGTTCGGGTCGTCGTCGGAGTAGGCATCGGCGTAGAGCGTGACGATCTTCTGCAGGAAGGGGAGCCGATAGCGGAAGTCGAAGTTGCTCTTGCGGTCGCCGGGATCGAGACGGTCGCCATAGGGAGCCGCTCCATTGCCGGAGTAGCTTCCGGTCGAGTTGAAGCTGAAGAGGTTGTCCTTGAAGGTGTGGAGCGTGATGGGATGCCCCACTCCCCAGAAGACCGACCATCGGGTGAAGGAGAGCTCAAGGTTATCGCCGAAGTTGAACGAGATTTTTTGCCCGTTGAACCATGGCCGCGCGGGAGCGGTGTGTCCTGAGAGCTTGCCGAGCACGATGTCGAACCGGTAGGTGCCAAGCGATGGAACGAATGGCAGAGGATGCGGGCGTGTCGAGACGAAGCGCGCGTTGTAGGTGGGCTCGGCGTTGCTCGAGAACGCGAGCGGCCCCATCGTCGTCGGCCCCCAATAGAGCTGCTGCTTGCCGAAGGTCAGAGCGTTGCCCGCGAACGCAAAGCCGGCATAGAGCTCCAATGGGCGCTGCCGCTCGTACGCCGCCCGCTGTTGAATGATGGGGAAGTAAGGGCTGGACTGCTCGAAGCGGTCAAGCTGGTTGATGAGCAGGTTCTGCTCGACCGACTGCTGCGGGTTCCCGGGGCTGTGCTGCATCTCCTCGCGAGCGTAGAAGAAGAGTCTTCCGTAGTGGGCGCGGGTAGAGAAGCCGGTGATGAAGTTTGAGCCTCGTCCCTGCGGCCGTCCGAAGTCGTTCCACCATGTCTGTCCGAAGTGGAAGCTGTCGTTGAGTGCTGGGCCGGCGATGGTCCCGTAGCGCGCATAGACGGACTCCAGCGCTAATTCCTGATACGAGGTCGACTCCTTGGAGAGCTCCCGATCAAGATCAGTCATCAGGCGGCGGGCTTCGGCGACCAGGCCCGGGCTGTCGGGCGAGATGCGGTCGGAGATCTCCTGGGCCTGGCGAAGCTGGCGTAGGCATTCCTGGCGGGTCCAGGGGCGGATGCCGACGTTCTGGGTGGGGATCAAGCCGAGATTGGCAAGGCGCTCAAGGGCGGGGTAGATCCAGCTGTCCATCGGGACGTTGGTGGAGCCGACCGAGTCGGGGTCGGCGTCGAAGACCGGTGGTGGGCGGTGCGCGATGGGGTCGGGAACCTGAACGAACTGAGGCGGCGGAGGTGGTGCGGGAAGGTTTGCGTAGGTCTGCCCTGTCGATGTGTTGGGGGCAATATAGTTGCGCGGCAGCGATGGCCTGGAGTCGTAGGGGTTGAGCGTGTAGTTGTGGTGCGCGCGATAGACGTAGCGGCCGATGAGCCAGCCGGCGACGCTGCCGACGAGAACGTCGGAGGGAAAGTGCTGCTCGGAGAGGACGCGACTGACGCTGACGGTCGAGGCCAGACCGTAGACAGCGGTCTGCGTCAGCCAGCCGGGATACTCCGACGCGACGACCGAGGCCATCGACCAAGCGAGGATGGAGTGGTTGGATGGGAAGGAGCCATCGTTCCAGCCGGAGTGGAAGAACTTGCCCTGTGCGTTGTTCTCGAGCGGGCGGTCACGGCGAAAGACGACCTTGAGGGCTTCGTTGACGGCGAGGCTGTTGATGGCGGCCTCACCGGCGAGAAGGCCAGTCTCGTGGGCCTGAGGAGCATGGCTGAACAGGCTCCAGAGATAAGCGGAGGCAGGGACCGCGCCGATGCCGACGAGGGCGCCGTTGGAGAGCGTGTTGGCTTTGTCCTGGGCGTCGGGACTGATCTGCAGCGACTGCGTCATAGTGTGGTGGTCGCTTCCGATCAGCATGCCCGTGGCGATTCCGAAGGGCGCGAGCCAGATTCCGTCACTGGGCTTCAGGCGCAAAGGACTGGTCCAGATGGCCTTCTGATCGCTGAGCAGACGCTTGGGGGTTCCAGCAAGGGTGATGTCTTCGGGGCGCCCGACCTGCGAGTTGAAGTTCGTCTCGCTGGGTTTGGTGGGCGCACTCTGCGGCTGGGGAGCCTCGGGGAGCGCGGCTGAGCCGAACGAGGCGTTTGGAGGTGCACTCTGCGCGAGGCCGGGCTGCGGAAAGAGGAGAAGCAGAAATGCCGCAGAAAAAAACGGCCAAAGCCTTTTCGGGGTTGCGTCCATAGCTGTTTCGAGGTGGCCGGTCAGCGATGCGACCCCTTACAGGAGGCTAACATAGCGCCGAGGCGAGGTGGTCTCGATGAATGACGTGGCCAGCTAACGTAGTTGAACCTAATCTGGTGCGGGATTTTTGTGCAGGCTTAAGGCAAGCTTAACCTCAATATCGAAGCTCGCCGATGAAGACGGTATTTGGAGGGAGAGTCATTCCGTCCAGATGCATCGTGCCCATGCCGTTGTCGGAGCGGAGCAGGGTTCGCAGGAAGCTTCCTCTCAGATGAAGCCGCTGCATGTCAGTCTTGAGTGAGACCGCCACTGGCTGCGAGGAAAGATTTTCGATCACCACGATCGCGGGCATGGCCAGGGATGCGGCCTGCGGTCTGCGAACCCAGGCGAGCACGTTCTGGTCGTCGTGATTGAGCATGGTGATCGCTGCGGAGCTCATGGTCCGGTTGCTGTGGGTCAACGCGCTCAACTGCCGGTACCAGTTCAGCAACGATAAGGGATTCGCGCTCTCGGCGGTTACGCTGGTTGCTTCCGGCTGCTCACCCTTCTTTGGGATGGCGAAGGAGATATCGTTTGCGCCATCGGGCAGGCCAAGCTCCTGGCCGGAAAAGACCATCGCCGCCGCGCGCGTAGTCATCAAGGTTGCAGCGACCAGCTTTGCGATCTCGAGGTCGTGTGTGCCGTCGGAATAGCGGGTCATGCTGCGTTTTAGTCCTGGGCCGTCGGAGAACAGCAGTGGGACGCTGTGGCCCTCGTCCACAGTCTGCTGCGCGGCCTCGAGCACAGGACGGATGGAGGATGCGGCGAGCTTTTCCTGCGTACCTGCCCTCGCATCGGCGACCAGCTGCGGCGCGTCCGCTCCTCGGATCTGCGTGGCGGGGTCGAGGTCGCCTATCACGATCCGCTGTCCGGCAAAGCCTGCGGCCGATTTGCGGAGCTCTGCCAGCTGGTCCGAGCCGGCTTTTGGGGCGTAGAAGCCGGCGACGCCGTGTGTCATCCACAATCGCGCCTTTGCTGTTGCATTCGTGGAGGTGTCATTGATCTCCATCAGAACGCGGATGTTGTTTTCGCTTGCTCTCCGCACGATCTCATCGAGATCGTCCATCGTTCCCAGCGAAGGGTCCATGGGCTGCGTTGCATCTCCACCCAGCGAGGACAACAGCAGCGCGTCGGCGCCGAGGGAACGGACATAGTCCAGATGCTCGGACAGACCGTGCAGGCCGCCGAAGCTTCGCGGGTCGGCACGATATACGACTGCATGCTTCCACCACGGAGAGGCGTTCATGCCCGATCCCGCCCATCCGGGGCGCGACAGCATCTGGCTATGAGTCGTCGACGCCAGAGTGAGGAAGAGAAGATAGGGGATGGAGCGGAGTTGGCGGAAGGGGAAGAGTATCGGCATAGTCGATGATTGCGGACTCGACCGTATGAGCCAGCCCTGTCCTCTGATGCTAAATCCGCAGGCCTCGCTAAGAAAGCATCGCTCGCCGGCGAAGCATAAATAACAGAGGGATTCCGGCTAAAACGCCTGTTATCCAGACTTGCATCCGTTGCATGGATCGATCCCCATGGATTGGGCAAATCTATGCAGGTTCGGGGGGCTTTTTTCTGGACGGATTTCAGGGAAGAAACCTTGTCATCCTGGACTTTTAAAGATATGTTAATAAACATCCAGATGAAAATCGACCCGGTATCCGTACATCCACGACGATGTACTAAGTAGTTCCCCCCTCCGTTAGGGACCGTGTCTTAGTTGCTGAGGCCTTTAAGGGGCTTCGCTCGTTCATTTTTCCCAGTTTGATGTGTTTATAGGAGAGCCTTACCATGAAGTCGTTTCAGAGGTATATCTATCTCTTTCTCCTGGTGCTTGTGTCTGCGATGACACCGCTCCTGACCGCCCAGACCTTCCGCGGTGGAATTGCAGGAACAGTTCAGGATGCCAGCGGAGCCGCGATTCCCAGCGCCAAAGTCTCGCTTACCGGAACCGAAACCGGTTTCAAGCGCGAGATGGTTACCACCAACTCCGGAGACTACAGCTTCCAGGACCTTCCGCTTGG
>DATHJA010000268.1:0-7096 GCA_035316475.1 Edaphobacter sp.
GGTTATGTCTAGTGGGCGACCGTTGATGAGCACAAGCACGACCGGCTTGCCGGTGGCGACGGCTGCCTCCAGCAACTGCTGCTGTTTGCCGGGTAGAGTCAGCGTGGAGCGCGACGCGCGCTCTCCGCTCATCGTCTGGGCCTCTCCCAGAACCAGCACGGCAACATCGGCCTGCTTTACGAGATCGATTGCGTGATGGAATTCGGCTTCCTTCGCGGCTTCCGTCGTCAGGGTGGGTTTGGGGCTTGGAAACTGCTCGTCGAAGATGGACGGTTGCTCGCGCTCGATCTCCACGCCCCTGGTTGCGAGAAGCTCTGTGCCCCTGGAGGCGAGATGCCGCCGCAGTCCTTCGACTACGCTTACCGTGTCCTCCGGGTGGCTGCCGAGGCTCCAGGAGCCCATGACATCGGGCTTACTGTCGATCAGGGGGCCGATCAGAGCGATCGACTTCAGGTCATGGCCAAGCGGAAGCAGATTGTTTTCGTTGCGAAGAAGGACGGCCGTACGGGTTGCGATGGAGCGAGAGGCGGCGCGCTGCTCGTCGGAGACAAGCTCCTTCTGCGAACGCTCGATGGCGACATAAGGACTACTGAACAATCCCAGACGATATTTTTCCGTCAGGATCGACCGCACCGCATCATTGATGGTGCTCTCGCGCACGAGTCCCTTTTTGATGGCATTGGCCAGGTTGTCGTGGAAAGTGGTGGAGGTCATCTCCATATCGACGCCGGCATTGACCGCGCGCACCGCTGCATCTTCCGGTGCTGAAGCAAAGCCATGCGTGGTCAGGTTGACGACGGAATCCCAATCGCTGACGACGAATCCGCGGAAGCCCCACTGTTCTCGCAGAACATCGTGAAGCAGCCAGCGATTTCCGGTTGCCGGAATACCGTTGAGGTCCATGTAGGCGCTCATCAGAGAGCCCGAGCCGGCCTGAATAGCAGCGTGAAAGGGTGGAAGATAGACGTTCCACAACTGTTCATCGGAGATATCGGACGAGTCGTAGTCACGGCCGCCCACCGCCGCTCCGTATCCTGCGAAGTGCTTCACGCAGGCCAGAATGCTCTCCGGATCACTGAGCGAGCTCCCCTGAAAGCCACGTATCTGGGCTTCGGCCATGCGCGAACCGAGGTAGGGATCCTCCCCTGCCCCCTCCATGATGCGGCCCCAGCGTGGGTCTCGCGCGATATCCACCATGGGAGCGAAGGTCCAGCGGATTCCCACGGAGCTTGCCTCGCGAGCGGCCATCCGCTGCGCCTTCTCCGCCGTCGCCGGGTCCCACGATGCGGCCAGCGCCAGAGGGACCGGATAGACCGTGCGGTAGCCGTGGACCACGTCGAAGCCGAAGAGAAGTGGGATGTGCAGGCGGCTCTTTTCCATCGCCAGATGCTGCAGCCGGTCGATCTCCTTCGGGTCGCGAACAAAGAGCAGCGAGCCGACCTGCCCCTTGAGGATTCGCTCATCCCGCTTTGGCCCCTCAGGGGAGTTCAAAGCGATCTGGCTCATCTGCCCGATCTTTTCCTCGAGGGTCATCTTCGCCAAGAGATCGTCCACAAGACGACGAGCCACCCCGGAGTCTTCTGCCTGCGTAGCCGCTGCTACCTGCGCAACGACGCTCTGACCGTGTGGGGTATTAAACGCCAGAAGGATCAGGCTTCCAGCCAGAGAGCGATAGAGAAAGATACGCAACGAGATACCAAACATGCGGCAAGGCTCCAAACTATACACACTCAAAGAGTCGCAGGGACGAGAAAGAGATCGAGCTGCATTTCTTTCTTCAAACGGGCACACATTCGGAAAGTGCGCCGGCCAAAGTTTAGACAAACGTTTGTCTCATTGTCTATTCCTTCCCGCAATTCCTTTGAGAAAAGGGGACCTCACTGCCTAATGGCTGAGACTATTCCCGTCGATGAAGAGTGTCCGGAGCTTCTTTCCCGCTGCTATTGTTAACGAAAATGGTTTTGTTTCCATAAATTTGCTCTTCTATGCAAAAACCATCTTCAACCTCAACCGGTGCGCGCCACGCCAACCTCAAAATGCTGGCTGAGTACCTTGGCCTCAGCCCTTCCACCGTCTCCTTTGTACTGAACGACACGCCTGGAAGGTCCATCCCCGAGGCGACCCGCGCACGCGTGAAGGCGGCGGCGGAGAAGTTCAACTATCGCCCGAGCATGGTCGCCCGTACCCTGCAGGGCAAACGCGCCCAGACCATCGGGATTCTGCTGCCCGAGCTGGGCGAAGGCTATCACTCCCAGGTGCTCTCGGGCGTCGGGGACCTGCTAATGCGCAAGGACTATTTTTACTTCACCGTCCACCATCGCCACCGCACGGAGCTGATCGACGCTTATCCGAGCCTGCTGCGGTCCCGGGGAGTTGATGGAATTGTAGCGATCGATACCCACCTTGCCGAGGTCCCTCCGCTTCCCACGGTTACAGTTGCAGGGCACACGACGCTGCCGGGCGTTGCGAATGTGCTGCTAAACGAAGAGCATGCTGCAAGACTCTCGCTGGGGCACCTGCGAAACCTGGGGCACACCAAGATCGCGTTTATGCACGGCCAGCCGTTCAGCTCCGATGCCGATACGCGCTGGAATGCAAGTTTCAAGGCTGCGCGCGAGCTGGGGATCGAGCAGCACGAGGAGCTGATGATCTATCTCTCGAAGGACTCGCACTCTCCGGAGATCAGCTACCCGGGCATACGGAAGCTGGTCAAGAGCGGGCATCCATTTACTGCAGTGCTTTGCTTTAACGACGTCTCGGCCATGGGCACCATCCGCGCCCTTCATGAAGCAGGTCTGCGTGTCCCGGATGATATCTCGGTTCTGGGCTTCGACGATATTCAATCTGCCGCCTACCAGATTCCCAGCCTCACTACGATCCGGCAGCCGCTTCAGAAGATGGGCAGCACTGCGGCGCAGCTGCTTCTCAAGAAGCTGGCAGGAGAACCGATTCCGGAATCGATCGAGGTTGCCCCGGAGCTTGTCATTCGGGAGTCGACCGCGCCAGCCCGCGATATTGCCGCAAAAAAACGGGGCCGCACCGCCTGAACTAAGAGCGCGGCTTCATCCTGAGCTCCGCTCCTTCTTTCAAGTGATAAAACTGGTCCGCCGCAACTCCTTCGAAGCTTTGAGAGCTTCCGTCCGGCCATCGAACTTCGACCTTATCGATTCGAGTCGAGGTTCCCAGGCCAAAATGCAGCCGGGGATCGCTCTGCGAGAGATAGCTCCCTCCACTACGGACCTCTCCCATCTGCCGCATGGTCCCTGTCGTTATATAAACTCTCGCATTCAATGCCATACGATTGCTTCGAACTCCTTCCAGCTCGAAGCTCACCCATTGATTTGCCGGATTGGGCCTGGCCTCAAGAATCAGCGGACCTCCGGTGAGGTTTTCAACAACCAGATCGAGCCGGCCTCGATTGAATAGATCGCCTACCGCCATCCCCCGGCTCACCTGCGGAGTCGTCACCACCGCGCCGACCTGGGCGCTTACATCTTTGAAGTTTCCGTCGCGTTGATTTTGAAAGACCAGCTTGGGTTCGCGATATGCCGTCCCTAACTTTGCATTGTCTACCTGCGGGTAGACGTGACCGTTGACCAGCACAAGATCCTGCCAGCCAGAGTTATCCAGATCGACGAAGGCGTCTCCCCATCCCACAAACTGCTCCGTCGGACGCGCGATTCCCGAGGCATGCGAGACATCGCTAAAGTTGAGATTGCCATCGTTCCGGTACAGAACAGCATACTCATCACTGAAGTGAGTGATCGCCACGCTCATGCGTCCTGTGTGCATATAGTCGCCAAGCGCCAAGCCCATGTTCGCCTGTTCCACTCCATCTTCACTAACAGCAACGCCGGCGTCATAGCCGATCTCGCGGAATCGGCCTCCACCTTCGTTGTGGTACAAGTAGTTCGGCTCGCCGTCGTTGGCGACAAAGAGATCGATCCTGCCATCGTCATCAAAGTCGGACCACACTGCCCCCAAGCCGAAGAACCGCTTCACATCGTCCACACCGGCCTGCTTTGCCACCTCGGTAAATGTTCCATCGCCATTGTTGTGGAACAGCGTATCGGGAAAACCCTTCAAACCGCGCGGGCCACACTGTACCGGCACATCGTGGTATTGACAGGTCTTGCGTGAGCCGAATGTGGGGAGATCCTTAATATCGAAATCGACATAGTGTGGCACGAACAGGTCGACATAGCCGTCGTTATCGTAGTCGCCAAAGGTTACCCCGGTAGCCCAGCCGACATCCTGATCGAGGTGCGCCGCTTTGGTTACCTCGGTGAAGGTTCCATCGCCGTTGTTGCGATAAAGCACGACGCCTCCAAAGCAGCTCACAATAAGGTCAGGATGGCCGTCGTTGTTGTAGTCTCCCACGGCGGCTCCCATCGCCCAGCACGGATAAGCCACACCCGCTTTCTCGCTCACATCGCTGAAGGTGCCATCGTGATTGTTGCGATAAAGCGCGCTGCGTGCCTTCTTCCCTTCAAGGGCCATCGCGACGCTTGGACCATTGGTGAAGTAGATATCGAGCCAGCCGTCGCTATCGTAGTCTAGTAAAGCTACGCCGCCACCCATCGATTCGACGATGTATCGCTGATCGGGGCTCGCCAGATGCTCGAAATGAATGCCGGTAGATGCGGTGATATCGACGAGCTGCGGAACTCTGCCTGCTGCTGCCTGGTGGCTTGGGCTCTGCGGTGCGGCTGTTTTTTGGCCGCTCTGAGCCTTTGTTTGAGCCGATAGCCATATGCCCGGCATCAGCAGAAATACCATCGTTGCACAGGCCAGCGCTCGTCGAGCTTTTACACTGCTCACTCGCGGCCCTCTTGACTCGATCCGCCCTCGTCATTCTGGAGGCGGAGATCCTTGTAGATCTTTCTCAGCTTCTCTTTCATGTCCTTGTACTTCTGATACTCCTCCAGCTGGCGCTTCGCGTCCTCAGGACGCTTCAGCTTGCGGTACACCACGCTGAGCCGATAGTGAGCCTGCACATTCGAAGCGTCTGCCGCTACTACACGCTCCAGCAAAGGAAGGGCAGATTGCGGATCGTTCTTTTCCGTATAGACACGCGCCAATCCGATGAGAGCATCCGCATCGTTGGGCGTCAGGGCCAGGGCCTGCTTGTAAGAGTTCGCGGCACCATCAAGGTCGCCCTTATTCACAGCAATATCACCCAGACGCGTGATCGCCTTTTCGTCCGAAGGATTCGCAGCAACGGCAAGCTTGTACTGCTCCTCGGCCTCGGCCCGTAACTTGAGGTCAGGAGAGACATGCAGCGCCTCCGCCAGCTCAAAGTGAATCCCCGGCAAAGTGGGATTGGCTGCAAGGGCCTTGCGGAAGTCCATGATCGCGCCGTTCATGTCGCGCTGCCGGACCAGCTCATGGGCGATCGCCTGATACATCTGTCCGGACTCCGGCGCCGCCACGGAAAGCCCCAGCAGCGACTCGCCGGCGAGATCCGTATAGATGCGATATGCCGCATAGAGAACACGGGGATCGGTGGGAGCCTTTTGGCGCAGTGTCTCCACGACCGTCGCGGCTCGCGCCAGATCCTGAGATGCCGTGTCCAGTTCGATCAGCTCGAAACCCACTTCCATTCGAATACCGGGGTCATCGAGCTCTCCCAGTACAGCTTCGAGATCGGTGCGCGCCGCATCCGTCTTGCCAAGCCGACGCTCGCACAATCCAAGGAGTGCACGGATCTTGGTCAGACTGGGTTGCTGCTCCACCGCCGCTCGGAGATGCGGTTCTGCACCGGTGTAGTCCTTCTGGAAGTAGAGCAGAACGCCAAGATTAGCCTGCGCATCCAGATTATTGGGATCGGCCGCCAGCACCGCTGCAAATTCCTTAACAGCAAGCTCCGGCTTCTTCTCGCTCAGAAGCTGATGTGCTCTCTGCTCATGAACTTTAGCCTGCCCGGAAGCAGCGGATGGACTCAACTGCGCTATGCCATAGCCAGGAACGCCGAGGCTTAACCCCGCAAAAAGAAGAAGCGCCGAAACCTTCATCCAACGACCATAACTCTTAACGCGATTCGGTTAGAACAAAAATGGGATGGCGGGAAGATCCGCCATCCCATTCGGCTTTCTGCTTAGAACGAGATGCGTGCGTTCAACTGCATGCCGCGGCCATTGACCGTCACCGAACGAATCGTCGAGGTCCCCGTAGCAATGGAACCGTCCGGATTCACAACCAACTGCGCCGAACCTTGGTTCCCGCCCGTTGTCGGCAGTCCGAAGCTCGGATGGTTGAAGACGTTTTTCGCGTCGGCACGAATCTGCAGACGCACCTGCTCCCAGACCGCAAACGTTTTGCCTAAAGAGAAGTTCACGTTGGAAAGTCCCGGGCCATTCATCAGGTTCCTCCCCGCATTTCCGAATGTTCCCGCAGCAGGCACCGCGAAAGCAGCCTCGTTGAACCACTGATTCGTTCCATGGTAGGCACCGCGGCTCGAAAGGTGAGGATTGCCGATCAGGTTGGGATACCACTGTGCGTTCTGCGCCAGAGAGTAGGAGTTATCCGTAGCCATCGAAACCGTAAACGGTTGTCCACTCTGCACAACCAACGTGCCTGCAGCCTGCCATCCGCCGATAATCTCGTCAAGGAACAGGTTGTTGTTCAGGAAACGTTTGCCTCGTCCAAACGGAAGCTGATACACCGCGTTCCCTTTAAAGGCGTTTCGGATATCGAAGTTCGAATTGGCGTAGTTTGCCGAAGGATCGTATGAGCGCTGATAGTTCTGCGCTCCGGCTCGGCTACCCCATCCGGACGAGTCGATAGTGTCCATGAAGTGCGCCCACACATAGTTGAAATCAAAACTCAAACCGCTGGTGAATCGCTTATTCACAGAGGCCTGCAGGGAGTTATAGTTCGAGATCGCGTTATTCGTGCTTCCGTAGACATTGCCGAACTGCGGGAACGGACGGAACTGCTGGTCGTTTTGCGAGAGCCGGTTCTCCGGAACCTGGTTGATGTCCACAGGGAACGGAAGATCGTGACCGTGACTTGCCACATATGCCAGTTGAACGACCATATCGTTCGAAACCTCGCGCTGCATCGCCAGATTCCACTGGTAGCTTCCACCAACCGG
>DATHJA010000269.1:0-5920 GCA_035316475.1 Edaphobacter sp.
CAAGCTGATTGCCTTCCTCGCCGCGCGCACCCGCAACGTCGCCGCCGCTGAAGACGCGCTCGCCGATGCCTTCGCCGCAGCGCTCGCCGATTGGCCACGTAACGGCTGTCCCAATAACCCCGAGGCCTGGCTCCTGACCGCAGCGCGGCGAAGGCTCATCGACGCCGCACGACGCCGCAGCACCAGCGACGGAGCCGTGCCGCAACTCCAGCTTCTCTCCGAAGAGCTGGAGGCCGCATCTGCGCAGACCGAGATTCCCGACCGCCGCCTCGCTCTGATGTTCGCCTGCGCACATCCCGCCATCGATGCCGAGCTGCGCGCTCCGCTGATGTTGCAGGTCGTCGTCGGCCTGGATGCGAAGACCATCGCCTCGGCCTTCCTCGTCTCTCCCGCAGCGATGAGCAAACGCCTGGTGCGCGCCAAGACCAAAATCCACGAGGCGGGAATCCCCTTCCGCATCCCCGAGCACGAAGAGCTGGCACCCCGGCTCGACGCCGTCCTCGACTCCATCTACGCCGCCTTCGCCGAGGGTTGGACCGATCCCGGCGGCACCGACATCGCGCGGCGTAATCTCACCGAAGAAGCTTTCTTTCTTGCCCACCTGATCGTCGAGCTGCTGCCCGCCGAACCGGAACCGCTTGGCCTGCTTGCCCTGATGTTCTACGCCGAGGCGCGCCGCAACGCGCGGCGCAGCGTGAACGGTGCCTATATCCCGCTCGCCGGGCAGGACCCCGCGCAGTGGAACTCTCCCATGATTCACGAGGCCGAAGCGATTCTCCATCATGCCCGTACGCTCGGCATCATCGGGCGCTACCAAATCGAGGCGGCAATCCAGTCCGCGCACATCGCGCGACGCTGCAGCGGTCATAACAACTGGCCAGCCATCGTCGAGCTCTACGACGCGCTCGCCGCCATCTCCAACTCGCCAGTCGTCGCCATCAACCGTGCGCTCGCTATCGCCGAGACTGAAGGTCCACGCTCCGGACTCGACGCCATGCCGCGGCTTGCGGAGGATGTGCGTCTCAACCAGTACCAGCCCTTCTGGGCTGCGCGCGCCGAGCTGCTCTCCCGCATCGGCGCATGCAACAAAGCACGCGAGGCATACGATATAGCCATCGGACTCGAACGCGATCCGGCCGTTCGCAGCTTTCTGCAGCAGCGTCTTGCGGCATTACCCTAGCCCCGAGTGACTTTTTTCAGGGAAGACGCCTTTCCACTCTCTTCTAATTGTTTGTCAACCCCAGATTCAATCCATCTTCAACAAAACAAAGCAAATAGAACTTGCCGATTCACCCCCGCCCAGTTGCTAGCATTAAAGCAGGAAGATAATTCAAAACACAGATCCAACATCGAACAGTTAGAGCAGTAACTCTTTATTTTTCAACATTTTGCCCGGTAATCCTTTATTGTGAATATTTTACAGATCAGGTCCGGGGCTAAACCATCCGGAATCAATATTTTGCACAATATTCCAGGGTGGAGGGCTCCTCCCGGAAAAACAGAAAAGCCCTCGCCGAAGCGAGGGCTTTCCGTAACCAGAATCGACTGAAACTTATGCCTTCACCTGGAGGAAGATGATGACGAAGGTGAACAGTGCCAGCGACTCGATGAAGGCCAGACCGAGAATCAGGAAGATGAAGATTCCGGGGCGGGCGCCGGGGTTGCGTGCCAGGGCCTCGGTGGCAGAGGCGGTCGCCTTGCCCTGACCCAGGCCGCAGAGACCGGCCGCGAGGGCCATGCCCAGACCGGAAGCCAGCGGAACCCACTGGCCGGCAGGGGAACCACCATTGACTGCACTCTGTGCAAAGGCCGGCGTTGCGAGCAGCAGCGCGGCCAACGACATAAACAGATACTGAAGCTTCTTCATTACGACTCCATCTCCCGTCAGATACACCGCCAGTGGGTGGTTGATGCTCACCGTGCTGGCACCCTCACGCTCGCGGTGTTGAAGCTACGGCAGAGAGGGAGTCCCTCCGCCGCAAAACTTGGCAGCTCAGGGCTTCAGCCCTGAGTCATGCAAAGACTAGTGATCGTGCGCCACGGCCAGCGACAGGTAAACCGCAGCCAGAAGGAAGAACACATAAGCCTGCACCACGGCAACGCCCAGGTGCAGCCCAAGAAAGATGAGCGGGATTCCGATCGGCACCAGCGAGAAGAACGCCAGGGTCACCAGGTCGCCGGCCAGCATGTTCGCGTAAAGACGAACCGTGAGCGAAAGCACGCGGGCAAAGTGCGAGATGATCTCGATGGGAAACAGCAGAGGATACAGCCACCACACCGGCCCCAGGAACTGCTTGATGTAACCGGCGCCATTGGCCCGGACACCGTGGTAGTGGTAGTACAGAAACGTCACCAGCGCGAACCCGAGCGGCACGACTGGGCTCGCGGTCGGCGAGGAAAGACCTGGAATCAGGCCCAGCAGGTTGCTCAGCAGGATGAACAGCAGCAACGCTGTCAGATAGCTGACGAAGCGCTCCGAGCCGTGCCCGATGACCGACTCGCCCTGCTCGGAGACGAACTCGTTGGTCATCTCGGCCAGATGCTGAAAGGCACGGGGCTTCTCGATGCTGAGGGTCAGCCGGACCACGAGGAAATAAGCGATCAGGATCGCGAAGACCAGAAGCTCCATCGCAAAGGCATCGGTAATCGGAGCCTGCGGATACTTCGGGTGCACATGAAACGTCTCCAGCAGCGCCGTGACAGGCGCGGCAAGGTGGGCGTTTAGAAAACGTGTGAACAAAAGCTGTGTCGGCATAAAAAGTTAAACGGAACGGAGATGAATCTTGCTAGACAGTCCACGCCTTTACCAGCCTCAACCCTTCCACCGTAAGGGCGAACACCCCCAGTGCAAGACCTGCCGCAAGCGCATAGACGGAACCGTTCAGTACCTTAAGGCTAACATAAAGCAGCACGATCGTGACGCCCAGACGCACAAAGAACCCTATCAGAACCATCGCCATGGGCCGCGCCGTGCTGCCGCCATCCATCCGGGCCATCACCGCGGTCATCAGCCGCAGCCACTCCCACAGCCCTGAGGCCGAGATCACTGCCCCGACCGCCAGCAAAGCCGCCGATTGCCAGCCCAGCTTCCACCACAAAAGCAGTGCGCCGACAACCGACACAATGGCCAGCAGCCGCAACGCCCGCAGGATCGTCCGCCGGAAGTCCTGATCCGAAAATGACTCCAATGCCCTCACTTGCCGCGCCTCAGGTATCGCGAGGCGGTCAGGAAGATCTGCAGGAAACCGCCGATCGCACCCATCACGATCCCCACGATGCCAATCCAGTTCTGATGGAAGTGCCGGTCCAGCCAGGCCCCGATCAGCCAGCCGATGACGCAGCCTGCGGGCAGAGCGATCGCAAGCTGAATCATCGACTCAGCCTTCACCAATTCGCCCATCGCGTTTTTCTTCTCGTTCTCTGCCATCGCCCAACTATTACACCACGATGTCAGCCGCCCGCACCATCGCCGCTATACTGAACAACGACCATCATTCAAAAAGGAAGCACAGTGCACTTCGACTCCGAATTCGAAAAGAATCTCTACAAGCAGCGCCAGGACAAGCTCAAAGAGATCGAGGCCCTCGGCCACCCCGTGTACCCGAACTCCTTTGAGTTCACCGCGCTGATTCCCGACATCAAGAAGCAGTACGACTCGCAGGATGCTCCGGTAACCGGCGAGCAGCTTGAAGCCGACCGAAAGCAGATCGCCATCGCGGGTCGGGTCATGGCAATCCGCGTCCAGGGCAAGGCCGGGTTCGCCCAGCTTCAGCAGAACGGCCAGCGCCTCCAGATCTACGTCCGCAAGGACGACGTGGGCGAGAACGCCTTCGCGCTTTACAAGCTGCTCGATCTCGGCGACCACATCGGCGTCCGCGGCTACCTGATGCGCACCCGCACCGGCGAGCTGACCGTGCATGTTGTTACGACTCCTGAGCAGCCGGGCATCAGCTTTCTTGCCAAGGCCATGCTCGCGCTGCCGGACAAGTATCACGGTCTCGAGGACACCGAGCTGCGCTACCGCCAGCGCTACGTCGACCTCTTCATGAACACGGGCCACAGCGCCAAAGCAGCAGCCGCGGAAGAGACTCAGCCGGGGGCGGAGACGGTTGTGGAGGAGTCGCGCAACATCCGCGATGTCTTCGTCAAGCGCGCCGCCGTACTGCGCGCCCTGCGCAAGTTCTTCGACTCGCGCGGCTACCTCGAGGTCGAAACGCCGATGATGCAGCAGATCGCCGGCGGAGCCGCCGCGCGTCCCTTCATCACGCACCACAACGAGCTCGACATCGACCTCTTCCTCCGCATCGCGCCCGAGCTCTACCTCAAGCGCCTCGTCGTCGGAGGCCTCGACCGCGTCTACGAGATCAATCGCAACTTCCGCAACGAAGGCGTCAGCACCCGGCACAACCCCGAGTTCACCATGCTCGAGTTCTACCAGGCCTACGCCAACTATGAAAACCTGATGGACCTCACCGAAGAGCTCATCAAATTCGTCGCCATGGAAGTCAACGGAACCACCATCACCCACTTCAACGGCAACGAGATCGACCTCGGCAAGTGGACCAAGCTTTCCATGCGCGAAGCCATCATCAAATTCTGGCCACCGTCACTCCTCATCCCTTTGGAGTTGGGTGACCTTCAGACCTCCGAGCATCTCTATGCAAAACTGCAACTCGCGCTCGACGGTGGGTATAACCCGGAAACTGAACAGGCTTTTGATCCTTCCTGGAAGGCAAAGACCTCTGAGGATACCGAATTCATTCGCGTTACTAAATTATTGAATTTGGCATTGCAGAATTTGAAGAAGGGTGCGTCACTCGGAACGGTCATCGCTGAAGTCTTCGAAGCGGTAGCCGAATCCCACCTTATCCAACCCACCATCATCTACGACTTTCCCCTGGCCGTCTCGCCGCTCTCCAAGATCAAGCCGGATGAGCCTGAATGGGTCGAGCGTTTCGAGTTTTATATCGGCGGCTTCGAGGTCGGCAACGCCTTCTCCGAGCTCAACGATCCCGTCGATCAGGACAACCGCTTCCAGCAGCAGATCGAGCAAAAGGAGCGTGGCGACGAAGAGGCCATGTCCGCCGTCGACGACGATTACGTTCGCGCTCTGGGCTACGGCCTCCCGCCGACTGCTGGCGAAGGCATCGGCATCGACCGCCTCACTATGCTGCTGACCAATTCCAGCTCCATCCGCGACGTCATTCTCTTCCCTCTCATGCGTCCCCGGCAGGGAGTCTCGAAGGGAGAACAGACGCATGGGGAGTCTGCTGAGTAGCTCTCACAGGAGTTACAGGGCCTCACGGCACAAAAAGCGTACCTCAGCGGCTGAAGCCGCACAGAAAGTGAGTCGCTTAAGGGCACGGCTAAAGCCGTGCCCTTAAGCGAGACGGTTCGAGCTGCGCTTGAATGCCCACTCATGCCGCTTCGCGTCATGAGTGGGGCACCCCGCAAATAGCAGATTCCTCCGCTGCGCTACGGAATGACAAGAAGCTGCGGAATGGCATGAATATGTGACGGGCCAGCCTCTCACTTCCCTTTTTTCAGACGCTTCACCACGCCGGAGAGCGAGTGTTCGTTCATGGCCTCCACGGCATCCTGACGCACCTTCTTCATCAGTCCGGCGACAGCCTTGTCTTCCACGGTGAGCCAGTCTCCCGCGGTCGCCGCGAAGACATCGCCCAGCCCGATCTGCTTGGGAGCCAGTTTCAGCTTTGCTCCTCCGTGCGGGCCCTTCTTCTGCTCAATCAGACCGGCCTTGTGGAGCAGCAGAAATGTTCTCCGCACCATCACCGCGCTCTCCTTCAGGATCTCCGCGATCTCCGAAGAGGTTCGCATCCCACCCGGCTCCTCAGCCAGTACCGACAACACCCGTATGCTCAACTGAAAGCGTTCACTCTGCGCCATGCCAAGCAAGCTA
>DATHJA010000270.1:0-8162 GCA_035316475.1 Edaphobacter sp.
CCCGCTGGGAAGCTACAAGAAGGTTCATCCGAACGACCACGTGAACTACGGCCAGTCGACCAACGATGTCTTTCCGACGGCGATGCGGCTGAGCGCTCTGCTGGCGCTTGAAGAGTTGTACCCCGTCCTCGACGCGCTTGCCGGAAGCTTCGCGGACAAGGCTGTGGAGTTCAAGGACATCCTCAAGGCTGGACGCACCCACATGCAGGATGCTGTGCCCATCACACTTGGGCAGGAGTTCGCCGCTTACGCCGTCGCCGTGCGCGAGGCCTCGGCTGCCATTCGGCGCAACGCCGTCACGCTGCACTCGCTTGGGTTGGGAGGCTCCGCCGTCGGTACTGGCCTGAACACGCATCCTGAGTACAGCGCGAAGGCCATCGCCAAGCTGGCTCGTCTCGCCAAGCTCGAACTGCACCCCGCCTACGACCTGCGCTATGCGATGCAGTCCTGCGCGCCGATGGCCGATCTTTCGGGCGCGTTGCGCGGTCTTGCGCTCGAGATGATCCGCATCTCGAACGACCTGCGCCTGCTGTCGTCAGGACCGAATACGGGCTTCAACGAGATTCATCTGCCCAGCCTGCAGCCCGGCTCGAGCATCATGCCCGGCAAGGTGAATCCTGTGCTCCCTGAGCTGACCGCGATGGTTGCCTTTCAGGTCGTCGGCAACGACACCACCGTTGCCATGGCCGTGCAGGCAGGACAACTTGAGCTGAACGTGATGATGCCTGCGATGGCCCACGCGACGCTTCAGTCGATCACCATCCTGACCAATACACTGCGCGAGCTCGATGTTCACTGCATCCGCGGGATTACCGCCAACAAGGAGCGCAATGCTTACTATGCTGGCAGCACCATTGCGCTGGCCACAGCGCTCAATCCGTACATCGGCTACCGCAAGGCCGCGGAGCTGGTGAAAGAATCCGTCGCCTCGGGCCGGTCCATCGTCGAGATTGCGAGAGAGAAGAAACTGCTGAGCGAGGAACAGATCGCCGAGATCCTTGATCCAAAGAATATGACCGAACCCCACGCCAGGCTTCGCTGACGCATGGTCCGGTCTGTTTTTGATGAGGGCTACTTGTTGATTCGCCCGAAGCGATAGACGACGCCGAGGTTCACGCCCAGATTATTCTGGATGGTCCCTCCCCAGGTCGAGCCTAGATAGGTCGGGGTGATGCGGAACACCAGATTCGGATATAAGCTGTAGTCCAGGTTCGCGCCCACCGAGAAGACCGCCCGCGTCTCCGAGGGCCAGAGCCCCAGATCTGCGGCCGGAATCCCCTTCGATCCGCTGTCGAACTTGCCGACGCCCGCGCCGGCCTCGGCGAAGACGCTGACCGCCGTCTTCTCTGCCCGGTAGAAGCGGTAGTTCGGTCCGGCCATGAAGGTGTATTGGGAGATCTGCGGGTTGTTGATGTTGAAGATCGTGTTTCCGACCTTGGCGTTGCCGTAGGCTCCGCGCACATCGGCCAGGAGACCGAGCTTCGGGTTGAAGAAACGTGTTCCCGAGACCCAGAAGGTTACCTCGTTGTTCCTCTGAAGCAGCTCGCCGGATCGGAAGCGAAGATAGCCGCCTCCGGCGCCCACCTCCCACTTGTGGCTGTAAGTGTCCTGAATGGTGCGCTCAATACGCGCTCTGCGATTAGCATTGGTCTCTCGCCTGCGCGAAAACTGGGCTTGGAGAGGGGTCGATCCGCTGGCAACCAAGGCGACTGTCAGCGCGGCTGCCGCACACTTCACACGAAACCTGAAACCGAACATCAACGATTACTCCTGCACTAGCTGGGCTCTTGCTATGGTGGAACTTGAGGCGTGCCGCGGAACTCGAACCGCCGCCACCTCTTATTAGAACATCCGCGGCGGTTCCTGAGCGTTTGTCGCAGCGAATCGTGTCCGGAGAGCAGGAATTTTTAATGGCGAAAAAGAGCAGCCGCGGCGGCGCGGGCAAGGTGATTCTGGGATTTCTGTTCGGTGTGGCCGCTGCCGCCGGCACGGGATATGTATGGCTGCACCAGGAGGTCCTTCCGGCATCTTTGCGGAGTAAGCTGCCCTCTGCTCCGGCAGAATCCCTGCATGGGACTCCCGGGATTCAGAAGACGAGTGCATCGCCGAAGCCGCTCGTCGAGCACAGCAGGCGAACCCCTCCCTTCGGTATCAGCGAAGATGTGTTCGAGGCGGGCGCGCACATCTATCAGGCAAGGTGCGCCAACTGTCACGGTACTCCCAGGCACGAGGCCGCGTTTGGAAGGCAGATGAGCCCAGCCGCGGTGCAACTCTGGAGAAGGACTACTGCAGGAAACGTTGGGATAAGCCACGAAGATCCGGGCGAAATCTACGAGAAGACGGCGAATGGCGTTCCAGGAAGTGGAATGCCGGCCTTCCGAAAGACCCTGACCGATACGGAGCTATGGCAGGTGAGTCTGCTGCTGAAGAATGCCGATCAGGGGCTGCCTGATCCGGTGCTGAAGATTCTTGAGGCAAAATGATCGCTTAAAAGAATCAAGGCGGGCTCGAAAAAAGCCCGCCTTTCGGAACTGCGGCTGCAGTTTAGTGCAGCGTGTAGGTTACACCGGTGACAAATTGCAGGCTGTTCTTGTTGAAGCCAGGGGCAGGAAGGTTCAGATAGTTATCCAGCAGGTTCAGACTGAGGCTGAAGCGGTGGTAAACCGGGAGCGCCAGGCCGAGTGACCCGATGGCCGACCAGGCGTCCGTGTTATTCCACGACTGGATGAAGGTAGCGCCCTGGGTTAGCAGAATCTTGCCGGGGAGCGTTCTCTTGTACGCCTCTCCAAACGTGGAGCCGACAAGGTTCAGGTTGGGAGTAGATGGAATTGGCGCTGCAGGCGGAAGTGGTTGGATAGGAGCGATGTACTTCAACTGCGAGTAGTGAATATCAGCCTTTGCATCGAGCTGCTGGACGGCGTCCAGCAGAATCGTATATCCGGCGCCGACCCCATAGATCTGTTGGAGGTCCATGCCTTGGGCGAAGTTATGGTCGAAGGACAGGCCACCCAGCATGTAGAAGCGCGGGGTAAGGTACTTGTCGTGCTCGAAGTCGGTATGGAAGATGCTTGTCTTCGCTACCGCGGCGGGCAGGCCCGTGGGATTGGGAATCACCGGCTGGGTCAGCTTGCCATAGGTCTCCAGCAGGTTGAAGGTTGTACGGGTGCGCAGGGGAAGATAAGCGACTGACGGGATCGTGCGAATCAGAGAAACGCCGGCAGTAAGGGTCTGGCCATAGGAGCTGGACTGCAGTACTGTCGCCCCGCCGATAACGGCGCCGTTCCATCCGTGGAAGAAGCCGGGGTTGCCGTTCAGTTCTTTGTTGTACGTAGCGCTGTCGACGACATAGGCAACGTTTTTCTCGGGAATCTCCTGGGTTGCGACACCTGGAATTGTCTCCTTGAGGGTGCTGTCTTCCAGAGCGAGGGTTCCGGCCTGTTTCGGCTGGTGGGTAATCTTTTCGTTTTTCTGCAGAACGACGAAATTGCTGCTGGAACGCAGCTCTTTCACCTTGTCCATGGGGATGGTCACCTCGCCCACGGTGTCGCTCTTGAAGGTGATATCGGTTCCGATGGAGCGCTCGAGCTTGCCGGTCAGTTGATCGCCGTTTTTGAAGATGACGACGTCAGGTGTGGGGGTTGAGGGCTTGTCCTGCCCGTTGGAGGGGAGTGGAAGAAACGTCGCCAGCAGGCCCAGCGTAGCGACACAACGAACGAGGCTCCGGAAACCTCGCCGACGGAAGAAAGAAGAAACTTCCAGATGAGCTGTCATTCGTTTGAATGCCTGACCTGAAAATGAAATTTGAGCTAACTCGTGTGTTAGACACAGGTTCCATGGTTTAGGTTGTCAGAACGGGAGGCCCCGGACCTTTTGCAGAGCTCCTTTTTCACGGGTAAAAAACAAGTAGAACGAAGCAGACGAAACCATGTGTTGATGTCGGCGCTTCGCTTTCGGTGCATTTTTTACGTAAAACTCTTGCCAATCGTTATTCGATCGGCTTAGTATCCGTTTCGGCTTCGGTACAGTGCGCTTATCGCGCAAGGGAGGGAGTCGAAAGCGCAGAAAATGAACAGTTTGTCCAAACCTTTCGTTTGAGTATGAATTGCAAAACAACTGCCTGACAGGGTAGTAAGTGCCCTTGTCTGCGCCATGGAAGGTAAAAAACGATGGCATGGTACGCCTATTGCATTGCGGAGAGACAGGCCTTTCCGGAGCTTTGTCGGCATCGTCGTCCGATGCCGATGGCCGGAGTCGCGGGCCTGTTCGGTAATCAGACTTTTCTCTTTCCAGCCAGCGATCTTGCGGTAATCGTCTCCGAACATAACGCGGAGGATAGCGCGCGAATAGACCAACAGGCCCAGAAAGATCACGCTCGCGTTATCGCTGACTGCTTCAAGCATTCCACAGTTCTGCCTTTCCGTTTCGGAACAACCTTTCAGGACGACGATGCTCTTCGCCGTTCCGTCCGCTCGAACCAACGCCACTTCCTCGCCAATGTCGAACGTCTGCGTGGCAAGGCCGAGATGCACCTGAAGGTCTTTGTCGACGACACCTGTCCCGGCAACACGCTGCGCGATATGACCGTCGGCCAGCAGTACCTGACGAGTCTTCGCGAGAGCGCCAGCCGTCAGCGCGAGCGCCAGTCCAAGGCGCGGGCGCTTTCGGTCCAGATGCACCGCATGTTCCTTCCTCTGGCGGAAGAGATCACCTGCAGGCGCATGGACTCCGGCAAGATGCTTCTCGATATCGCTCACCTGATCGATAACAAGACGGTGGAGCGCTATCAGAACAAGTACACATCGGCGATGCAGCAGATGAAGGAATGCCAGATGCAGCTTTCGGGTCCCTGGCCTCCCTATCACTTCGTTCAGCGCACCAACGGCCATCAGCACTCGGCCTGATACTCGATCCGCAAAGACATAAGGAGCGAATCCCTGTTCAGAGATCAGCGATTCGCTCCTTATGTCTTTTTTTGAAGCATCTGAAGACAGATGCATGCGATTCTTCCCTCAGGTTTCTGCTGTTCTGTCAGACTGGTTCTGTTCTGACATGCGCTGCGACCGCGCAGCAGCGAGGGCGAAATCTCTGCCCCATGGACGAAGGGAGAATGTGAATGTCGAGGATGAAGCGTCGAGCAGTTTTTGTTGCCTTTGCTCTGGCCGTGGTGAGTTTCGTACCGAAGGTACAGGCTCAGGAACCGAATCCGATGACGCAGCAGGCGCCACCGGACGACAACAAGATCACCAAAGAGGCCGAAGGTGTCTATCTTTATAAGGTGAAGGTAGTGCAGCGCGACCTGGACGCGGTGAACTACCTGCACCGCAGCGGCTCCACGCGGATCGCTTTCAAGGGCACACCGCTGCTTCCTATGGCGAAGGGTGAGGCCAAGGTGACGAGCGAGCGCGGAGGTATCATCATCGAGGCACGGTTCGAGGGGCTGACCCCGGCCAACGGCTTTGGACATGAGTATCTGACGTACGTTCTGTGGGCAATCACTCCGGATGGTCGTCCGAACAACCTGGGCGAGGTTCTACCCGCGGGCACGAAGAACAATATTACGGTGACGACGGTGCTTCAGTCCTTCGGTCTGGTGGTGACGGCCGAGCCTTATTTTTCCGTGACCCAGCCGAGCGATGTTGTGGTGATGGAAAACCAGATCATTCAGGACAAGACGACGGGAGTGCTGGAGAAGGTCAACGCCCACTACATGCTGCTGCCGCGAGGAACCTATGCCGAGACGGAGGGAGCAAAATCGGTGCTGAACCCGATTACGCGCGATGAGAAGATGCCGTTGGAACTGTATGAGGCGAACAACGCGTTGCGCATCGCACAGCAGTCCGGCGCGGATAAGTATGCGGCGGACATCTACAACGAAGCGATTCTGGACCTGAAGAACGCAACGGATATTCTTTCGGCCAAGAAGCGCGATACGAAGATGGGGATCACGTATGCCCGCCAGGCGGTGCAGCGCTCCGAGGATGCACGCCTGGTAACGCTGCGCAAGCAGGCCGCGGAGCGTCAGCGCAACGCTGAACTGGCCCAGCAACAGGCTCAGCTTCAGGCACAGCAATCCGCGCTGGAGGCAGAACGCGCCCGGGCGGCGCAGGCCCAGGCGGATGCGGAGCGCGCCCGTGCAGAAGCGGCTGCAGCGCAGGCACAGGCTGCTGCCACTGCAGCCAATAAGAGTGCGGACAGCGCGACGCAGGCGCGTGAGCGTCTTCGCGCCCAGCTCAACAGTGTTCTGGCGACGAGCGAGACCGCCCGCGGCCTGATCGTAAACATGTCGGATGTTCTGTTCGATACCAGCAAGTACACACTCAAGCCGGCCACACAGATCAGCCTGGCGAAGGTTTCGGGAATTCTGCAGGCCTATCCGGGGCTGAAGCTTCAGGTTGAGGGGTATACCGACAGCACGGGCAGTCCGGAGTTCAACCAGAAGCTGTCGGAGAATCGCGCGGGTGCTGTACGCGACTTTCTCGTGACCCAGGGAGTAACCCAGGACAACATCGTCGCGACTGGTTATGGGATGGCCAAGCCGGTGGCGGACAATAATACGACGCAGGGCCGCGCCCTGAACCGCAGAGTACAGCTTGTCGTCTCAGGCGATGCGATCGGCGTGCAGCAGAAGGGCCCGGACGCGGATGCCGCGCCTGCCCCTGCGGCTGAGCCTCAGCCCGCGTCGCGGGGAACGGCGAATCCACCACAGGAGTAAATGGGCAGATTTTCCTGAAAAGCTGGAGAGTTTACACGGCTCTCCAGCTTTTTATTTATAAGAGAGCTATGGGATATCTCAGCGGAAAGACGGTTCTGATTACGGGAGCGAGCTCGGGAATTGGCCGGGCGACGGCACTGGCATTTGCACGGGAGGGTGCTCGGGTGGCGATCTGTGCCCGGCGCGAGGATCGGCTCAAGGAGATCGAGGGCGAACTGAGCCAGGCAGGCGCCAAAGAGGTTCGAGCCTTCGTGCTCGACGTCCGCAACCGCGCCGCAGTAGAAGCGGCGCTCGCCGGGCTGCCGGAGGAGTGGAAGGCAATCGATGTGCTGGTGAACAACGCCGGTCTCAGCCGCGGGCTGACAAAAGTGTACGAGGACGATCCCGAGAACTGGGAGGAGATGATCGACACCAATATCAAGGGACTTCTCTACGTAACGCGGGCGATCGTTCCAGGCATGGTGGAACGGGGCCGCGGCCACATCATCAACATGGGATCGACGGCGGGATACATCACCTATGCCAACGGCGCAGTCTACTGCGCGACCAAGGCCGCCGAAAAATCGATCAGCGAAGGGCTGAAGATCGACCTGATGGGAACGGCGGTACGGGTGACGTCCATCGACCCTGGGATGGTGGAGTCGGAGTTCAGCGAGATCCGTTTTCGCGGGGACAAAGAACGCGCGGCCAAGGTTTACCAGAACATCACGCCACTTCAACCCGAAGATATTGCCGATGCAATCGTCTGGGCGGCGTCGCGGCCGGAGCATGTAAACATCCACACCGTGGTGATGACGACGATCGACCAGGCGAATTCAGTCGTCTTTCATCGGCACAGCTGAGGATCGAGCGTCCGCGCAGCTTCGCATTCAGCCGATGCGCGTAGGCCGACCGTGCCGTTACAGGTGCAAGGTCCAGCCCAGCTCAGACAGCTTTTCCTCGATGTCGGCCAGCGCGTTAGTGAGCGCGGAGCGACGATGCGGGCTCGAGGTCCTCTCGGAGAGGATGCGCTCGCGTTGCATCTCGAGCGCCTGGACACGGCGCTTGCGCTCTGCGATAGAGGCATCGTTTTCCTGCGTGTCCGGCTTCGGGGCGGCGGCTTGTGCCTGCTGTTCTTCCACGGATTTACTCTCCCATCCACGCGACATAAGGTCATTTTACGCTTGGAACGATAAAACCTGTAAGGTTTTGCAACTTTGGCGTTCTGAATGCTTCCGTACGATGGACCGGCTCATCGGGAAACGCGCCAGGAATACCGTAAGAACTCTTTTACTTCATGTAATCTGAAGGGTCGCGGATGGAAAAGGAGCACAGTGATAGTTGAGATCGAAGGTCTGAGAAAGGTGTACGAGGGCAAGCAGAGGGTAGTTGCCGTCGATGGCATCGACCTCTCCGTGCACCCCGGAGCGTTGTACGGATTTCTCGGGCCGAATGGCGCGGGGAAGACGAC
>DATHJA010000271.1:0-3663 GCA_035316475.1 Edaphobacter sp.
GGCGACGATCTGCATCTCCTTGGGGGTGAGGCGGTCGCGGACGCGGGTGCCTACGCTGTCGGTGGAGTGGATGGCGGTCACGTTGGCCCGCTGGATGTAACGCTGGCCTCGCGCTATGCGGCGCACGCCGTCGACCAGGTCGGTCCCGGAGATGTTGCGGCAGATGACGCCGTCGACCAGGGAGACGATCTCATCGGGGACCTGCTCGGAGTTTTCGGCGACGAGAATGACGTGACTTCCCATGGTCCTGGACCTCTCGGTGAGGGCGGGAAGTTCGGGGTGCATACTGGAGGCGACCAGGAGGATGGCGCCGCGCAGGCTCTCGAGGGCGCTCCAGAGCCTGGGTAGATCTTCGCACTGGGCGACGATGCGCATATCTTCCTCGAGGGCGAGGACGCGCGCCGCCCCGGCTCGGAAGATGACCTGGTTGTCGGCAAGAATAATACGGTTCATGGACTTCTCCTGCGGTGGGGTCTTGTGCCCCGCGCTCTTCTCATCGGCGCTTCCCGGTCGGCGTAACCGCTGTGTCTTCAATTCGGACAAAGTGCTCTGCTGGTCCGTGGCGGCCATGGCTGTGGTCGTTCCTTCCTCAAATTTCAGATACAGATGTCGGTTTTCTGAATCTCCATAGTATCCGACACAATCAAATCAGAGGTGCGGTGTGCATAGGCACCGGTCCGCGAAGTATAACAAGGGTATGCCGAAGCCTATTTTGCTAGCCATAGACGATGACACCAGCGTGCTGGAGGCGGTGGTACAGGACCTGCGCCGCCACTACGGCCAGGACTACCGCATCGTCCGCGCAGCCTCTGGCGGAGCGGCCCTGGACATCTGCCGCCAGTTGAAGGAGCGCAACGATACGGTCGCCCTGTTCCTCTCGGACCAGCGCATGCCCGGGATGACCGGAGTCGACTTCCTGCAACAGGCGCTGTGCATCTACCCCGATGCCAAGCGTGTTCTTCTGACCGCCTACGCCGATACCGAGGCGGCGATCCGGGCCATCAACTCCGCCAAGATTCACTACTACCTCAACAAGCCCTGGGACCCCCCGGAGGAGAAGCTCTATCCGGTGCTCGACGACCTGCTGGAGGCCTGGAAGCAGGGCTACAGGCCGCCGTTCGAAGGAATCCGCGTGGTGGGCATGCGGTGGTCGGCGAAAGATCACGCGCTGCGGGACTTCCTGTCGCGCAACCGCATTCCCTACCAATGGCTGAATCCGGAGCAGAACCCGGAGGCGCTGGACCTTCTGAAGGAGAAGGGCGCGGACGACGCAAAGCTTCCGGTGGTTTTGTTTGGAGACGGCACGGCGCTGGTGCAGCCATCCTCGACCGATCTGGCAGCGAAGCTGGGGATGCCGACGCAGGCGCAGCAGAAGTTCTACGACATCGTGGTGGTGGGCGCGGGGCCGGCTGGGCTGGCCGCAGGCGTCTACGGGGCCTCTGAGGGGCTGCGCACGCTGGTTGTGGAGCCGAACGCTCCGGGCGGGCAGGCGGGCTCGAGCTCGAAGATCGAGAACTACCTGGGGTTTCCCTCGGGACTGAGCGGCGAGGAGCTGGCCAAGCGCGCCTACCTGCAGGCGACACGGCTGGGGGCCGAATTCCTTCTGCAGCGGGTTACCTGCATCCGCTCGGAGAGCAACTACCAGATCGTAGTGATGAACGACGGGCAGGAGATCACCTGTCATGTGTGTCTGGTCGCGACCGGCGTGGACTACTGCCTGCTGGATGTTCCCGGCGCCGAACAGTACAGCGGCGTGGGTGTGTATTATGGCGCGGCGTTGAGTGAGGCGATGGGCTGCGCAAACGAGACCGTATACATCGTCGGGGGAGCCAACTCCGCCGGACAGGCCGCGATGTACTTTTCCCGCTATGCGGAGAAGGTGCACATGCTGGTTCGCGGCGATTCTCTAGGCAAGAGCATGTCGAAGTACCTGATCGACCAGATCGAGGGGACCCCGAACATCATCGTCGAGACCAACACCGAGGTTCGGGGGATGTCGGGGAACGGCCACCTGGAGTACCTGACGCTGCGGACACCGCGGGGCGAAGAGGGGCGGGAGACGAGTTCGCTGTTCATCTTCATCGGCGCGGCTCCCAAGACCGACTGGCTTCCCAAGCAGATCGCCTGCGACAACAAGGGGTTCATCCTTGCGGGTCCTGACCTGAAGGCCAAGGCGCCGGGAAGCTGGAAGCTGGGCCGCGAGCCCTATCTACTGGAGACGAGCGTGCCGGGTATTTTTGTGGCCGGCGATGTGCGGTACAACTCCGTCAAGCGGTGTGCCTCGGCCGTCGGCGAAGGCTCGATTGCGATCCAGTTCGTTCACCAATATTTAGCAACACTGTGAAAGGTTGATTCCACCATAACCATGAGCCAACAAACCCAGGTCGACCAACAGCCCGTTTCCGTACCGATCAGCGATGCTCTCTTCGAACAGCTGAGGACGACACCGATCTTCTCCTGCCTGAAAGACCAGGAGTTGCGCTGCCTGAACGGGCTGGAGGAGGTTGTTTTCAAGAAAGGCGACGTTCTCGCTCGCCAGGGTGAAATTGCCCACAGTTTCTGGATTCTGCTGGAGGGAGAGCTTGTCGTCACACAGACGACGCAGGGTCAACGTGACATGGAGATTACAGCCATTCCTGCCGGCACGGCTCTGGGAGAGCTTCCGCTACTGGCCAATCTCCCCCATCCCGGCAACCTGGTCGCCTCCAGTGATTGCCATCTGGCGCGGCTTAGCGAAGATCATTTCTGGAACCTGATGTCGAGCTGCCCGGATGTCCGCAATGCCATTCTGTCGAACATGACGAAACGGATTCAAAAGATGCAGAGCATCACCGTCCAGCAGGAGAAGATGGCCTCGCTGGGGACGTTGGCCGCGGGACTGATGCATGAGCTGAACAACCCTGGCACGGCAGCCAAGAGGTCGGCCTCGCAGCTACGCACGAACCTGATGCGAATGCATGAGCTTTCGGCGAAGTTCAGCAAGACGGAGCTGAGCCAGGAGCAGAAGGAGTGCCTGCACGATCTGCAGGACCATACACTTTCGGCGAAGCATCCGATCGTGATGGGCTCGCTCGAACAGAGCGATGCGGAAGAGACCCTGGCAGAGTGGATGGAGGGGGCCAACATCGAGAATGCGTGGAAGATGGCTCCCACGCTGGTGGCGATTGGCCTGAAGGCCGAGGACCTGGAGTGCGCACGCACGGAGTTTCCCGGCTCGACGCTTTCAGATGCGCTGAACTGGATCGAGGCCATGGCGTCGAGCATGCAGCTGGTGGGGACGATCGAAGAGAGCATCGGCCGGGTCTCGGACCTGGTAATGGCGGTGAAATCGTACGCCTACGAAGGCAAGGGAATGAAGCAGTCGGTCGATATCAACAGCAGCATCCATGCGACGCTGGTCATTCTGAGCCACAAGATGCGAGAGAAAGAGATTACGGTCGAGAAGGACTTCGGTCCCAACCTTCCCCCTCTGCAGAGTGATTGCACTGGCCTGAATCAGATCTGGACCAATCTTCTCGACAACTCGATCGACGCTGTAGGACAGCATGGCAAGATCAGCGTAAAGACCTGGGCGGAACAATCTCCTTCCAACGATCAGCGCACCGATCTCTGCATTCAGATCGCCGATGACGGCAGCGGGATCCCTCTCGAGAGCCAGACGCA
>DATHJA010000272.1:0-3899 GCA_035316475.1 Edaphobacter sp.
GCAGTGGTTTGCCGATGACGCCGTGGTGCTGAACAACGGACAGCCCGCAGTCCTTGGACGCGGAGCGATTGCGGCGCAGGCTCAGTGGGACACGAAGGATTATCAACTGACCTGGGTTCCGCAGGGGGCCCAGATGGGGCCTTCGAACGACATGGGCTTCACCTGGGGGCATTACGAAGGTCACTCCAAGGACAAGAACGGCCAGCCGGTGGTGATTTCGGGGCGTTATATGACGGTGTGGAGGAAGTTACCGGACGGCAACTGGAAGGTGGCCATGGATGCGAGTTCGAACGAGCCGCCCGCCACAGGTGACTGCTGTGCCCTACCGAAGCCGTAGTCACTGCCGCAGCAGGTGACTGTGTGCTTACCAAAGCCGTAGACGGCGCTACCCCTTTCGTTGGATATCCCATATATCCCTTCCTGCCTAGGATTTAGCTGCACGCAAATGAACGCCCTTCTGGTCAAAGACGAAGCCCAGCGAAATCTGGACTCTGAACTCGACGATGCGCTGAACTCCGCCGCAGATCCGATTCTGGACGACCTTGCCGGACTTGCAGCCCAGATCTGTGAAACTCCTCTGGCGCTGGTCTGTCTTGTCGGCAAAGAGGATCTGCAGGTGAAGGCGGCCTGCGGTATCGTCACGACGACCCTGGCCGCGGGAAGCACACCGTGTGCGATGGCGGTGCTGGGCGATGCGGTCTACGAGATCTCCGACACGCGGCTGGAGCCGGAGTTCGAGCCGGAGGGTGTACTGCTCGAAGGGCAATCGTACTGTTTTTACGCCGCCGCTCCGCTGACGACCTCCGCGGGGGAAAATATCGGAACTCTCGCGGTGTTCGATGCGCATCCCCGGCACCTGACGGAGGCCCAGAGCAGCGCCCTGACGACCCTGAGCCGACAGGTGATGGCGAGGCTCGAAGGCAATGAGCGGATTCGGCAGATGAAGCGGACCGAGCTGACGCTGCGCGAGAGCGAGGCGCAGTACCGGCAGCTGGTGGAAAGCTCGCTCGGCATCGTCTTCACGCATGATCTCGAGGGGCAGCTGCTCTCGCTGAACGCGCACGGCGCGTCCATGTTCGGGCGCAGCGTGGAAGAGATGGCCGGACTTCCGCTGGAGAAGTTCGTTCCCACAAAGCGGCGCGCGGCGATCCGCGACTACCTGGAGACGATTGTGGCGGACGGCGAGGCTCAGGGCCTGCTGCATCTTGTCCATACCGATGGCGAGATTCGCGTGACCGCGTACAGGAACCGGCTGATCGCGGTTCCGGGAAGAGCGCCGTATGTTCTGGGCTTCGGGGTGGACATCACCGAACAGGTTCGCGCGGAGAGAAAGCTGCGCACGCTGACACGGCAGTCGAACTCGATCCTGGAGTCGGTGGGCGACGGCATCTTCTGCATCGATCTGGCAGGAAGAGTCACTGTGGCGAACGCGGCGGCGGTCCAGATGCTCGGCTACAGCCAGGAGGAGATGCTGGGAAGAGTGATGCATCCCCTGATCCATCACACGAGAGCCGACGGAACGGCGTATCCGGAGGAGGAGTCGCCGATCCGCAAGAGCCTGTTGAGCTTCGGAACGACGCGTGTGCGGGATGAGATCTTCTGGCGCAAGGATGGGACATGCTTCCCGGTGGAGTATGTGGCCAGGCCACTGGTCGATTCGACCGTGAGCGAGAGCGAGGAGACTCGCGCCCTGGGCGTGGTGGTCGCGTTTACCGACACGACCGAACGTCGCGCGCTGGAGCGGATGAAGGACGAGTTCATCTCGACGGTCTCGCACGAGCTGCGGACACCGCTGACCTCGCTGCGGGGAGCGTTGGGCCTGCTGCAGGGAGGAGCCCTGGAGGCCCGGCCGGAGAAGTCGCAGCATATGCTGGAGATCGCCATTCACAACACGGACCGGCTGGTGCGGCTGGTCAACGACATTCTGGATCTGGAGCGAATTTCGAGCGGAAAGAGCGAGCTGCACCTCGCGAACATCCGTGCCGGCGAACTGCTGCGCAACGCCGTAAATTCCTACAGGATGCTAACGCCGGGGCTGAGCTCGCGGATCCTCTTCGCGGCGGTGGATGTGAGCATATGGGCCGACCCGGAGCGGATTCTGCAGGTGCTGCACAATCTGCTCTCGAACGCAGTGAAGTTCTCCACGCCTGACGGGGAGATTCACCTGAAGGTGCAGAGCCTCGACGATCAGGAGGTGCTGTTCCAGGTCATCGATAACGGCTGCGGGATTCCCGCCGACAAGCTGGAGCGGATCTTCGACCGCTTTCAGCAGGCAGACGCCTCGGACTCGCGCGCCCTGGGCGGAGCTGGTCTGGGCCTGACCATCTGTAGCAGGATCATCAACCAGCATGGCGGTCATATCTGGGCCACCAGCGTGCCGGGCAAAGGCACGACCGTCCACTTCACACTGCCGACCAGGCCGCGGACTAACCTGCGATAAAGGTCAGGCTCGACGTCTCCTACTCGTCGTTTTCGCGTAGCTTTGCGATGACCGAAAAGTCCTCGAGCGTCGTGGTGTCGCCCTTCACCTCGCCGTTGGTGGCAAGCTCGCGCAGGAGACGGCGCATGATCTTGCCGCTGCGGGTCTTGGGAAGCGTGTCGGCAAAGCGAACATCGTCGGGACGGGCGAGGGCGCCGATCTCCTTGGCGACCCACTGGCGAATCTCCTGCTTGAGATCGTCGGAGGCGGCATGCCCCTCCTCGAGGGTGACGAAGGCGCAGATGGCCTGGCCCTTGAGATCGTCCGGGCGGCCCACGACGGCGGCCTCAGCAACCTTTGGATGAGCGACCAGGGCGGATTCGACCTCCATGGTTCCCAGGCGGTGGCCACTGACGTTGAGAACGTCGTCGACGCGGCCCATCAGCCAGTAGTAGCCGTCGGAGTCGCGTCGGGCACCGTCACCGGTGAAGTAGCTTCCGGGAATCTCCGACCAATAAGCCTGCTCGTAGCGCTCGGGATTGCCGTAGACCGTGCGCGCGAGAGAGGGCCATGGGGTGCGGAAGACGAGAAGGCCTCCCATGCCGTCAGGAACGGGGTCGCCCTCTTTTGTAACGACCTCGGGAACAATTCCGAAGAAGGGCCGCGTGGCCGAGCCGGGCTTGGTGGAGACGGCGCCGGGAATAGGCGCGATCATGATGGCTCCAGTCTCGGTCTGCCAGTAGGTATCGACGATGGGGCAGCGCTCCTTGCCGATCTCGCGGTGGAACCACATCCACGCCTCGGGATTGATGGGCTCGCCAACGGTCCCGAGCAGGCGCAGCGAGGCGAGCGAGTGCTTGCGGACGTGCTCGGTTCCCCACTTGGTGAAGGCGCGGATGGCGGTCGGCGCGGTGTAAAAGACCGAGACCTTGTGGGCGTCGACGATCTTCCAGAAGCGGTCGCACTCCGGCCAGTTGGGCGCGCCCTCGTACATCAGTACCGTGGCTCCGTTCTGCAGCGGGCCGTAGACGACGTAGCTGTGGCCGGTGACCCAGCCGATATCCGCGGTGCACCAGTAGACGTCATCGTCGCGTAGATCGAAGACGTACTTCGAGGTCAGGTAGGTCTGGACCGCGTAGCCTCCGGTGGTATGGAGCAGTCCCTTGGGCTTGCCGGTCGTGCCGGAGGTGTAGAGAAGATAGAGCGGGTCTTCGGCATCCATCCATTCGGCCGGGCACTCTTTTTCGGCGGCGAGCATGGACTCATCCCACCAGACATCGCGACCGGCCTTCATCGAAACAGGGGTTCCGCTGCGGCGATAGACCACGACATTTTTGACCGTGGGGCACTGCTCCAGCGCTTCGTCGGCGATCTTCTTAAGATTGATCTCGGTCCCGCGACGGTAGGACGTGTCCTGGGTGATGAGGGCGACGCAGGCGGAGTCGTTGACGCGATCGACGATGGCGTGCGCCGCGAAGCC
>DATHJA010000273.1:0-2354 GCA_035316475.1 Edaphobacter sp.
CGAACAGTCGTTGATCCTGCTGAACGGCCTTCGCATCAACGACCCCGAGACCGCGCACCTCAATCTCGACATTTCGGTTCCGCTCGACGCCATCTCGCGCGTCGAGGTGCTGCATGGCTCCGGCTCCACCTTCTACGGCTCCGACGCCGTCGGAGGCGCGGTCAATCTCCTCACAGAGCGTCCGGCTCCAGACACACGCTTCAGCCTTATCGCTAAATCCGGAGCGGGAAACTACGGCTCGCTCGAAAATCACCTTCGCGCCGACTACAGCACGCGGCGTGTAAGCGAAGAGCTGACCGGCAGCCGCGACACCTCCAACGGCTTCATGCCCGACCGCAACCACTCGAGCAACGCGCTCTCCTCGGAGACTTGGCTGAGCCCGCTGAAGCCCGGCACCACCGACATCCTGCTGGCCACCAGCGATCGGCCCTACGGAGCCAATCAGTTCTACGGCAACTACGACTCCTGGGAGCGCACCAAAGGCTGGTTCGCCGCGCTGCAACAGCAGATCGGTCAACGCACCTCCGCCAGCTTCGCTTATCGCCGTCACACCGACCTCTTCGTCCTTCTGCTGGACCGACCCAACTACTACCGCAATAACCACATCACGACAGCGTGGCAAGGGGCGCTGCGCCGCGCGGACGCCATCGGAGCAAATACCACGCTCTCCTACGGGCTTGAGGCAAACGGCGATGGAATTCACAGCACGAACCTCGGCATCCACGCCCGCAACCAGGGAGCAGGATATGCCAACCTTTCCCTTCGCTCGCTGAAGCGTCTTTCGCTCTCACTGGGCGCGCGCGAGCAGGTCTTCTCGGGCGGCGATTCGGTCTTCTCGCCAAACGTCGCGGGAGCTTACGCGCTTACCGGAACGCTGCGGCTGCGCGGCTCGGTGGGGCATGGGTATCGCCTGCCTACCTACCTTGATCTCTACTACGCCGATCCGGCAACGATCGGGAATCCGAACCTGAAGCCCGAGTCTGCGTGGAGCTATGAGGGCGGACTGGACTGGACACCGACCTCCGCACCTCTCACTCTGAGTGCGACAGGATTCCACCTCCGGCTGAAGAACGGCATCGACTACTCGAAGTACGACCTGTCGAAGCCGTGGCAGGCCGTCAATGTGGCCAACTTTGCCTACGATGGCGCCGAGGCTAGCCTACGGCTGCGGCTGCCGCGCTCACAGCAGCTTCAGCTGGGCTATACCGCCGTGCAGGCGACCTCGCCACCGCCGGGCCTCATCTCCGAGTACGCCTTCAACTACGCCGCACAATCATCGCTGATTGCGTGGACCGGGGCACTGCCGGGCCAGATCGTGGCCCGCTCGCAGCTTGCCGTGATCCAGAAGACGACGCAGTCGCCTTATCCGCTCTGGGATGTGTCGCTGGCGCGGAGCTCTGGCCGGATCCGCCCCTATGTACGTGCCCTCAACCTCACCAATACGTCGTACCAGGAGGTTCCCGGTGTGCCGGTGCAGGGCCGCACCATCATGGCAGGAGCGCAATTGAACTGGTCCCGCCGGCACTGACTCAGGAGTGCGCTGGCTCCTGCCGGGGTGGCTCCTGATAGATCGCCAGGATATTTCCAGCCGGATCCCGGAACCGAGCCGTGATCTCTCCGGGATCACCGCCGATGGGCTGCACGATCTCGGCCCCGTTGGCCTTGAGTTTTTCGACTATAGCCGCAGCATCCTCGACCATGATGTAAACCACCAGCCCCGGAGTCTGGGGCGGCCTGCCGGTCACCCAGGCTCCGCTGACCTGGCCGGTTGTGTCGTCGAAGGCCGTCGCTCCATCTCCTCGCTGCCGGATGGTCCAGCCGAAGACTCGACTGTAAAACTCCGCAGAGCGCGGGACGTCGATTGCGGGAATCTCGACGTAGCAGATCTTTCCGTTTGCGGAAGCGCCCATCTTTGCCCTCCGAAGTTGAGAGGTCATCATAGCGCGGCAGCAGGATGACCGGGATCCGCATTCGTTCTACGATCCTGATTCACCCTTTTTGAAAAGATCGGCCTCCGCCTGCCTGCGCTTCGTGAGGCCCTTCACCACGACGCCGCGGACGTGGTTCCAGCGGAGAAGCTCGACCGTGGCCTCCTCAAACCTGCACTCATTCACATAGCGAAGCAGTATCGATTCGGCCAAGCTGGAACAGCCCAGGTTGAAGACAAAGTCCACAAGGGCGTCGAACTGGTTCTGATGGATCACGCTCTTCACCAGCCGCCGAACGCATCCCACCGCGGATGCAATATCTGCCTCCAGCAAATCGTCGGACTGGGTCTGCGTGATGATGAGCCCATCCTTCACCTCCGGCCCTGTATGGCCATAGCCGATCGTCCATATGCCGCCCTGGTCCTT
>DATHJA010000274.1:0-4847 GCA_035316475.1 Edaphobacter sp.
AAACTTCCCCTACAACATCGCAACCAGCTATTCGGCGGCGAACTCGGTGACACCTTTGACTCCGGATAACTCGATCGGCACGCTCGGCAATGGGCTCACGAATGTTCCTCTGAGCGCTGCGAATGCGAACCTGACGAACATTAGCCTTCTTGGTCGGCAGTATGACTGGAAGAGCGCATACAGCGAAGCCTACAATCTGCAGGTGCAGTATCAGCTAAGTGCAAAGACTGTAGTGAAGGTGGCTTATGCCGGGTCGGTATCGCGGCATCTGCAGACACCGATCAATACGAACACGCTGAATACGATTCTTCCCGCGACGGCGAATGCTCAGACGAATAGCTTTTATCCTGACTTCGCACGAGGTGGGGCGTTTCTTTCGCCTTCCGGAGCGACGAACTATAACGGTCTGCAGCTGGACATTACGCGGCGCTGGGGTCACGACCTGACACTGAATGCGAACTACACACGCTCGAAGTGCCTGGGCAATGCGCGCGATCAGCTGGACAACAACATTGGCTCCTATCGCGCGCCGTATGTGCCCGGCGCCGGAATCGGATTCGACTATGCGCTGTGCGATACCGATGTCCGGAATATCTTCCACACCAGCGGCGTCTACGAGCTTCCTCTCGGACACAATCAGAGGTTCCTGACCGAGGGTGTTGCCGCAGCGGTCGCAGGAGGCTGGTCGTTGCAGTGGATCGCGACAGTTCAGGGTGGGCAGCCGTTCACGGTCGGATGCAGTGCGACGACAGCAGCGGGGCTGGGCTGCAACGCCTTGAAGGTGCCGGGGCAGGATTTATATACCAGCTCGAACAAAGTGGCACACTTTTTGAATGCCTCTGCCTTTGCAAATCCATCCTCGACGGCCAGCGGACTTGCGGCGCTGGGCGGAGCACCGACTCAGGTAAGCGGCCCGGCCTATCGGCGTCTGGACCTTTCGTTGTTCCGCAGGATTACTCTTGTAGACCAGGTGAAGCTGGAGCTTCGCGCAGAGGCGTTCAACGTTACGAATACACCGAACTTCTCCGCACCGGGAAGCCTGAACTTTACATCGCCCGCGACCTTTGCTTCGATTACGAGTACTCGCGATAACTCAAGACAACTGCAGTTTGCTGGAAAAATCTTGTGGTAGGAGTTTGGAATGTCTGAAAATCTGCAAAGCCGCCGCTCGTTCTTCAAGGGAACCATGGCAGCTGCTATGACGGCGGCGGTTCCCGCCTCAGCGGAGGCGCAAAAGAAAGCGGCTGCTCCTTCGCCGGCGAAGAAGCCAAACATCATCCTTTACCTGGCGGATCAGTTCCGTTGGGACTTTGTGGGCGCGAACGGCCGCAACGGCTCGACGCGTACACCCAATATCGATGCACTTGCCGCGAGAGGAAAGAACTTTACCCATGCGGTGACGAACCAGCCGGTCTGCGCTCCGGCTCGCTCTGTGCTTCTGACCAGCCGCTATGCGACGGAGACCGGTGTATGGCACAACGGTCTCGAGTTGAGTAAGTCACTTCCTACCATTGCCACTGAGCTGCGAAAGGCCGGGTATACGGCAAATATGATCGGGAAGTGGCACCTGGCTCTGGGGAACCCCAAGACCGGCGGCGATCCTGGCCCCGTAAAGGCAGACGACCGTGGAGGGTTTCTGGATCTATGGGAGGGCGCGAATGCGCTGGAGCATACGACACATCCCTATGAAGGGACGATCTGGGATCAGAACAATCAGCCGATCAGCTTCAAGGACCAGTACCGCGTCGATTTTCTTACCGATCGAGCGGAAAAGTTTCTTCGCCAGAAGCAGGAGAAGCCCTTCCTGCTCTTCATCTCACAGCTGGAGCCGCATCAGCAGAATGACATGCAGCGTCCCGTAGCCCCCAAAGGGGCGGCTGCGCGATTCGTCAATTCAACTGCTCCGGAAGATCTGCGCGCCCTTCCCGGGACATGGCAGGATCAGTTGCCGGACTACTACGGCTGCATTGAAGCCATCGATTCCTCCGTGGGACGCATTCGGCGCATCCTGGAGGAGGAGCACCTCGCCGAGAATACGATCTTCGTCTTCTTCAGCGATCATGGCTGCCACTTCATGACGCGCAATCAGGAGTACAAGCGGAGCACTCACAACAGCTCCATTCGCGTTCCGCTGATCGTCGATGGCCCCGGCTTCCATGGAAGCCAGCAGATTCCGGAGCTGGTGGGGCTGATTGACCTTGCGCCCACATTGTTCGAGGCGGCTGGCGTGCCCGTGCCGTCTTCATGGAAGGGGCATAGCTTCCTGCCACTGGTGACTGACTTCGAAGCCAGGGAGAAGTGGCCGAACCAGCAGCTGATTCAGATCAGCGAGTCGATGACCGGCCGCGCGATCCGGACGAAGGACTGGACCTACTGCGTGGCGGATCTTTCAGGAGACACAAAAGAGCCAGCCGCGACGACCTATCACGAGTATCAGTTCTACGATCAACGTGCCGATCCGAACGAGCTGGTCAACCTCGCCGGTCGAAAAGAATACCGAGGTAAGGCCGATGAACTACAACAGCAATTGAAGAAACTCCTCGTCGCTGCCGGAGAACCAGAACCGGAGATTCTGCCGGCCAAGCTGTATCCGTAGGAGGACAGTCTCACAAAACGAAAAATGGCCTGAGAGATTTCAACCTCTCAGGCCATTTCGTTTTCCTATCTATTTCTTGTACTCGTAAGACTTTGTATTCACAGGCTGGTTGTAGCGGATATTGTTATAGATCGCCGTCTGATAGTCGCCTGAAGGAGTAAAGAACTGCTGCTTCAATGACACCGCCCGGTTAAGGTCGACCCAGATCACAACGTGGCTGAACATATTGAGGACGTTCGGATCTTTAGAAATCAGATTGAACTTGGCAGTCGGGACTGTAGAACTCCCATCCGAGAGCTCTTCTGTACCGAGATAGGTGATGGTCCAGGCCTTCGCCAGCTCCGTTCCGCTGCCGCCGAAGCCAAGGGTCAGAAAACTTTCGGCTTCTCCTTTTTTATCTCCGGTATTGAAGATCTTCAGGCTCTTTGTGCCGGGATCGAATAGCCCTAGCTTGCCGTCCTTGTAGGAGAAGAACCGCGCTCCCGGGGGCTGAATCTTTCCTCCCATTTCGAGCTTGGCGCCGTTTTTCTTGAAATAGATACTGCCATGCTGCGTGGTCGTCTCCTTGACGACCATCTCGTAGAAGTCTTTCTGAAAGTCGGCCTCGGCGGATTTGAAACGTGCGCTTGAGGCGTCGAGTTGCCGCAAGGCCTGGTCAAGCTCGCCTGGTTTGACCTGCGCGGGAAGGGCAAGAGGAGCGGCGAGAAGAAGAGCAACGGCCAGTCGGAAAAAGATTGTCATGTGATCAATGTTCTCCGGAAGAGTTAGATGCAGCCAGATAAGCTACGTGGCTTCTGTAGCGGGAAACCGGTCCCACGAGGCATCAGCGGGTCACCCATGCGTTATAGGCGATCAGATGTCCCTGGGCGTCGCGGACGGGCTCATAGTGCTCGAGAGTGACCTCGCCGGCGATGGGCTCGATAACGCGCAGTAGCGCGGTGCGGATGACAGCATCGCTGGCGCCGTCATCAATGTAGGGATGGAGATCGTCGACGCGAATCTGGTAGAGAAAGCGGCTGGAATCGCCGACGCTCCCGGCCTCTTTGACGAGGACCTCGGAGGAGTGCAGCGCGACCGTCTCGACGGGGCGGTCTTTGAAGTCGATGAAGCGAGGCCCCAGGAAGAGGAAGAGAAGGATCAGCGTGACCATGACGTCGTAGTGGAAGCTGCCACGTTCATAGGTCCACCAGAAGTATGAGCGAAGAATCCTGAACACTAGATCTTCTCCTGCCGGGTGATGACGGTCTGGCCGTTCATGTAAGGAACGAGCACCTCAGGAACTTGGATGCTGCCATCGGCCTGCTGGTAGTTCTCGAGGATAGCGAGATAGGTGCGTCCCACGGCCAGGCCGGAGCCATTGAGGGTGTGGAGGTATTCAGACTTTTTCGCCCCAGCCGGCCTATAGCGGATATTCGCGCGGCGCGCCTGGAAGTCCGTGAAGTTGGAGCAGGAACTGATCTCGCGATAGAGACCCTGCCCTGGCAGCCATACCTCCAGATCGTAGGTCTTCGAGGAGGCGAAGCCCATATCGCCGGTGCAGAGCAGCATGCGGCGGTAGGGAAGACCCAGCCGTTCCAGGATAGTCTCGGCGTGGCGAGTAAGGGCCTCGTGCTCTGCGGCGGAGTTTTCAGGCGCGGTGAACTTCACCAGCTCGACCTTTTGGAACTGGTGCTGGCGGATCATGCCGCGCACATCCTTCCCATAGCTGCCAGCCTCGCTGCGAAAGCACGGAGTGTAGGCGCAGAAGGAGATGGAGAGCTGAGCCGCATCGATGGTCTCATCGCGCAGCAGGTTCGTGACGGGGACCTCGGCAGTGGGGATGAGCCAGTGGTCGTTCTCCTGGAGTTCTCCCGGCGTATAGGGGCCCTTGTCGTCGCAATGGAAGAGGTCTTCGGCAAACTTGGGAAGCTGGCCGGTGCCGAACAGCGAGCGGGAGTTGACCATGAACGGCGTCAGAACCTCGGTGTATCCATGCTCGCGGGTGTGGAGGTCCAGCATGAAGTTGGCCAGTGCACGTTCGAGGCGGGCTCCGGCGCCGTAATGGACGACGAAGCGGGAGCCGGAGATCTTAGCCGCGCGGTTGAAGTCGAGGATGTTGAGGGCCTCGCCGAGCTCCCAGTGGGGCTTTGGGGTGAAGCCGAAGGCAGGCTTTGTGCCCCAGACCTTCTCTTCGCGGTTACCGTGCTCGTCGGCGCCAACCGGAACATCGTCCTGGGGAAGATTCGGGATGGTTTCGAGGATGGCGCGGAGT
>DATHJA010000275.1:0-5827 GCA_035316475.1 Edaphobacter sp.
GACCTGGTCGACGGCGTGCGCCGCATAGCGCGAGGCCAGCGTTACATCCAGCGGGCCAACGTGACCGCCATCCACTCCACCGACAGCGTAGGCACCCGCGTCCGCGACCGCCTCACCCCCAAGGAGATGCAGATCGTCGCCCTGATCGTGCAGGGTTGCAAGAACAAGGAGATCGCCCTGCAGCTCAGAACCAAGGAGCAGGTCATCAAGAACTACCTGCGCGGAATCTACGACAAGACCGGCGTCTCCGACCGGCTGGAGCTGGCCCTGTTCACCATCCATCACCGCGTCCTCGCCGAAGCCGCAGCCAAAGCCGGGAACCTGATCGAGATGAAATCCGCCTAAGCTTTATCCCTATTTAGAGGAAACAGGGTGCCCACGTCTCATCTCTGAGACGTGGGTTTGCAGGACACCAAATGGAGCCCTACCCGAGTTTCTCCCCAATGCTCTTAGCCTGCGTAAACAGCAGCAGATAATCCGGGCCGCCGGCCTTGGAGTCGGTTCCGCTCATGTTGAAGCCGCCAAAGGGATGCGCTCCCACCATCGCGCCCGTTGACTTGCGGTTGAAGTACAGGTTGCCGACATGAAACTCTTCGCGAGCACGATCCAGCTTCTCCCGTGAGGAGGAGTAGACCGATCCGGTCAGTCCATACTCGGTGTTGTTGGCGATGGCCAGCGCCTCGTCAAAGCTCGTCGACTTGATGATGGCCAGCACGGGCCCGAAGATCTCCTCTTGTGCGATCCGCCCCGTGGGGCTGATGTCTGCGATCACGGTTGGCTCGATGTAATATCCGCCCTCGGGCGTCTCGACCGCCTTGCCTCCGTTCAGCACGCGGCCTTCCCCTTTGCCGATCTCGATGTACTCAAGCACCTTCTTGTACGACTTCGGGCTGATCACCGGCCCGGTGTAGACGTTCTTCACCGGATCGCCGGTCTTGATCTGGGCGACGCGGGCCTGCAGGCGCTCGCAGAAGGTGTCGTAGATGCTAGCGTCCACAATGGCGCGAGAGCAGGCCGAGCACTTCTGCCCGTTGAATCCGAAGGCGCTGGCAACGACGCCCTCGACTGCCTGATCCAGGTTGGCGTCGCCATCGACGATGATCGCGTCCTTGCCGCCCATCTCGAGGATGGTGCGCTTGATGAACCTCTGCCCGGGCTGGGTGCGCGCGGCGCTCTCATGAATCTCCAGGCCCACGGCCTTCGATCCCGTGAAGGCAATGAAGCGGACCTGAGGGTGGGCGACGACCGCCGAGCCGAAGCCCGGACCCTCGCCCTGGCACAGGTTCACCACGCCATCCGGAAGGCCGGTTTCCTCCAGCAGGCTCACGAAGCGGGCCGCGATGGTGGGGGCGTCGACCGAGGGTTTCAGGACGACGGTGTTGCCGCACACAATCGCTGCCGCGGTCATCCCGGCCATGATGGCGAAGGGGAAGTTCCACGGCGGAATCACGGCTCCTACGCCCAGCGGGATGTAGCGGAGCTGGTTGTGCTCGCCGGGGAACTGGATCGGCGTGGTTGCCGCGTCCAGCTTCAGAGCCTCGCGGCCGTAGAACTCCAGAAAATCGATGGTCTCGCCCACGTCGGCGTCGGCCTCAGCCCAGTTCTTGCCTACCTCGAAGGTCAGCCAGGCGCAGAACTCGAAGTGGCGCTGCCGGATGAGCTCGGCGGCGCGGAAGAGCAGGGCTGCGCGCTCGGCAACCGGGGTCCGGCTCCAGGCAGGGAAGGCGGCCAGGGCGGCTTCGACGGCGGTCTCGGCTAGGTCCGCCTCGGCGCGCTGGTGAATCCCGATGACCTGCGCGGGCCGTGCGGGATTGACCGAGACGATCTTGCCCTCCATCTTCAGGCGGCGCCCGCCGATGACGATGTCGTACTCCTGTCCGAGCTGACTTTCGACGCTGGCAAGAGCGGCCTCCATGGCGCGTTTATTCTCCACGGTGGAGAAGTCCTTGAAGGGCTCGTTCGCAAAGGGAGTATCCGCGGCGCGGACAGGAGGGGCGGCGATATCAGCGGTAGCCATAACAGCTTATTTTACCGCTTTTCGCGTCAATGGACGGAGACTTCCCGTCCCGTATTCATCAGCCTGTAACGACCGTGCACTTGTTGAGGAAGGCCGGATCGATCTCGACGCCGAAGCCCGGCCCTGACGGAATCTTGATGACTCCATTGCTGTCGCTGCGAAGACTCGACGTGGGGCAGTGATACGGCAGTTCGTTGTTGAACTCTTTGAACTCGTGATACGGGCCGGAGTTTGGAATGGCCGAGATGAAGTGCATCATGTACACGTATCCCAGCCCGGTGGCGGATATATGCGGGATGCACTGCTTGCTCAGGGCGTTCGCCATCCGTGCAACCTGCATGCAGCGAATCATGCCGCCGAAGTAGAACATGTCCTGCTGAACGATGGAGAGTGCGCCGTTGGCGATCAACCAGCGGAAGTTATGCGTGCTGGGCTCCTGCTCACCCCCTGCGATCGGAATCTCCAGCGCATCGGCTACCTGACGAGTCTCTTCGTACCAGTCGAAGGGAACGGGCTCTTCGTAGAAGGCATACTTGTACTCCTGCATCAGCTTGCCGATGGGAATGGCCTGTTCGGGCGTGTACGATCCGTTGGCGTCAGCGGAGAGGATCATCTGGTCGCCGAAGGTCTTGCGGACGAGCGGGATCAGTTTTTCGCTGCGGCCCTTGGGAGTCTCTTCGTGGCTCATGCGGCCGCCGAGCTTGAGCTTGATGGCCTTGGCGTGGGAGATCGCAACATCGCGCTTGAGATGTTCAATCGTCTCTTCGGCGGAGATGCCGCGCTCGCCATTGGCCTGATAGACGGAGATGCTGCGGTTATAAATCTTGTCGCTGATCAGAAGGCCGATAGGCCGGTTCGACATCTTGCCGAACATGTCAAGCAGGGCGAACTCGATAGTGGCGATCGGAACCCAGATGGCGAGCCCCTGCGCCTTGTAGTTGTTCTCGTAGACAGTAGATTCGGGAATGAGGAACTCCAGATCCCGCGCATCCTTGCCGATATAAAACGGAGCGATGTGCTTCACGAAGATGGGATAAAGAATCTCCATCTGGGCTGAATTGGAGACGGAGATCCCTTCGTGGCCGTCTTTCGAACGGACACGGCAGAGATACTCCTTTTTATTGCGAAGCAGCTCGATGCTTTCGATGATGACAGGCTCTTTGAACAGCTCGCGCTTGAAGACAGGCTCCTTCAGAATCACGTCAAGCCGCGCGTAACGCTCCTGGAGCGTACCCGGGAGCCCGTGTCGCGGCGCATTCAGAAACTGCGCGCGTGCTGAACGGGGAAGCGCGGCTGCTGCGGCGCTGGAGAGAGCGGCAGTGAGGAACGAGCGTCGAGTAGGCGTCACGGAGTCTCCTGAACGTTGGGATTCAGTATCGATGACGTTTGAGGTTGGGGTGAAGTCTCGATCGTTCTGATTTTGTTCCGTGGGTGGGCGAGCCTCAGCGCGAGCAGTTATATGACATTGTCTTTGAACCATCCGAAGATGGCCGCTCCAGCGGAGAGACCGATGAGAATCCACGTCCCGGTTGAAACGCATCGCAGCCCGGAACACGCCTGGGCAGAAGACGCACTGTGTTGCGCGGCATTGATGGAGGCCCAGGCGGCCAGAGCTACGGAAAAAAAGAGGGCAACTAAGGATGCGCGGGCTTTTCGCGATCCAAGGGCCTTGGAAAGGCGGTAACGAGTCTCCGAGATGCGCCGGTATCTTCCGGTCTCGGACTGAATTGTTCCGTGGAGGATAACGTTGTCCCGATTGGCCAGATCGGTGATCTCTGTCCTCTTTGCGACGAGCAGATAGTAGCTTTTGCTTCCAACCTGAACCAGGATCTTGGAATTTACTTCCGCCTCGATCGTATTCTTCTCGGTGACAACTGCTTCGCCATCGGCGACGTCGGCCCGAAACGAGATGCGACACGCGCGTCCAGGGAAGAGAGTGATAGGCATGGCTGGCATGGCTTAATGTTGGCCGGCAAGTTCGCGCGTTGCGTTGCGAACCCGAATGCGGAACTCTGCCACGCCTGACGCGGCTTCATAGGCAGCAGCGGCTACCTCTCGAGCTTCGCGGTTCATCCGATCGGGTCCAGGATTATCGCGGAAGTACTCCAGCAGCTTCTTTTTGACCTCTTCGCGGATTTCGATTCGCAGGTCACTATAGGCATTAATGAACTCATCGCTCGTTGGTCCCGGATCGGTGGGTTGCTGAGGATCGTCTCCTCCCGGACCCGGTTTTCTTATTCCCGTACCAACACACAGCGCGCATTGATACTCATCGGGAGTTTCGTTACGACGTCCATGACCGGTGCAGACGGCTATAGAACAAAGTTTGCACAGTCCCCAACATGCGTTTGTGGGGGACAGGCGGTCAACGATGAACTCCATCTTGGGCCCTGGTCCATCACAGATATAGCATGCGAGGTTCATGGCTGCGGATCATACGCGTGGCCTGAAGAGAAGAACAGGAAAAATTTTCTTTACTGATGTTCCGCCAGCGCCTCGGTCTGTTTCGACATCTTCGCGGTGCGTTCGAGCTTGTCCCAGCTGAAGGGCTTGCCGTCGATGGCGCGCTTGATGGTCTTGAACAGCACGATGGAGAAGACCTGCCGGTAAGTGAAGCGCTGAATCCAGATATGGACCAGCAGCCATGCATCGCCGCGGCTTGCCGGGTGTTTGCGTTCGAGCGCGAAGGCCAGAGCCGAGGTGAAGAAGTCGATGATCAGGAAGGCCAGGAAGAACAGCAGCAGTTTGTGGAAGCTGGCCGCCGAAGCAGTGTCCGGATGAAAGTGTTTGTCGATGAAGTAGTGGATGACCCCGGCGACGAACATCAGGTCGATCAGCGGAGAGACCAGCGGAAGCAGGATCTGGAAGATAAGAATGTTGGGCAGCGCGAACAACCCCATGGCACGGTGCTTCGAGATGGCTCCGCGGTGCTTGAAGATGGCCTGCAGGATCCCGAACGACCAGCGGAAGCGCTGGCGCATCAACCCGTTCATGTTCACTGGGGCTTCGGTGAAGGCGAGCGCCTGATCCTCGTAGATGACCGAGTATCCCTGCTCGAGGACATTCATGGTAAGGTCGGCGTCTTCGGCGACGGTGTCGGGATGATAGCCGTTGCCATCGCGCACGGCCTGGGTGCGCCACGCCCCGATGGCTCCGGGAACGACCATGACCACATCGAAAAGATCCAGCGCGCGGCGTTCGAAGTTCTGCGAGGTGATGTACTCAAGGGCCTGCCAGCGCGTCCACAGGTTCACACGGTTGCCCACCTTGGCGTTGCCGGCGACGGCCCCGATCTTCGGATTGGCGAAGTGAGAGACGAGGCGCGTGATGGCGTCGTGCGCGATGACGCCGTCGGCATCGATGCCGATGTAGATCTCCTCGTCGGTATGGTTCAGGGCGAAGTTCAGCGCCTCGGCCTTGCCGCCGTTGGGCTTGGTCAGCACGGTCAGCCGGCCCGAAGCGATGTCGGCAGGGTAGGCCTCGCGGGCCGCGTCAAAGGTGCCGTCGGTCGAGCCGTCGTCGATCACGATGACGCGGATGTTCTTGTAGTTCGACATCATCACCGAGCGGATGGTGCGGACGATGACCTTCTCTTCGTTATAGGCCGGAATCAGCACGGCGACGTGCGGAGCGTAGTCAGCCGTGGCATAGCTCTTGCGCGTGCGCAGCCGGTCGATCAGGGCGAAGATGCCGATGATGATCAGGCGCGCGCTCATCAGGATGTCGCCGACGAAGAAGACGCCCACCACGAAGTTGTTGAAGAAGCCGAAGAGGAAGAAGGCGATGGAGTCGGCCCGGGCCTGCCATTGC
>DATHJA010000276.1:0-3987 GCA_035316475.1 Edaphobacter sp.
GTCGCGGTGACCGCGATGCCGAGATCGGCCGCGGTCTGGGTCTCGATAGATGCGTTTCGGGGTCCTGTCGAAGCTATCAGCTTGAGGTTCGGTAGCTGCTGTAGGATCTCCCTAGTGAGCGGCGTGCGTTCGCGCATAACGCATACCGCGTCGAACGGCCGCAAGCGCTCGACCACCGCCGAGGGCTCGGCAACGTGGTCGTTGAACACGATGATCTCGGCGTGGCGCCGGACGCCCGACCAGTCGGCGAGCCGCAGCGCGACGTTCTGGTAGTCGTCGAGGATCGCAACCTTCATCGGTACCCTCCGTCAGCGTTCGGCGGCAAAGAACTCAGCCAGAACTCCTGCTACCCTTCGTGATTATGGTCGCGCCCTTGTTACCCAGTCGGCACCGCATCGGGTACCAGCGCTAGGGCTGCTCTCGCGCAATCGTCGAGCGCGGCTCCTCCGATCGCCCGCAACTTCAACGCCTGTACGAGCGCCACCTCAACTGAGCCGCACTGTCGGCTCACTCTCACAGGGGCAGACCAGGCAACAGGCGATCAATCGTAATGGGGAGTTCGCGGACGCGGTATCCGGTGGCATGGAACACCGCATTTGCGATTGCCGGCGCCACTGCAACCGAACCGATCTCGCCCAGTCCCTTCGTCCCGATCGGACTCACCTCGGTATCCAGTTCTTTGACGAAGATGACTTCGAGATCGAAGACATCTGCATTGGACGGGATGTGATAGTCCGCGAAGCTGTGCGCCATGCAGCGGCCAAGGTTGTGATCGCTCGCTGCATCTTCGTGAAGTGCCTTACCGATCGCCATGATTGCAGCGCCGCGAATCTGGCTTTGTGCCGTCAATGGATTGAGAATGCGTCCGGCCGCGATCGCGGAGACGACACGCGTGACCCTGATCGCGCCGAGTTCTTCATCAATCCGAACTTCAACGAACACCGCGGAATGTGTGGCGCTCGTGAACTTCTTGCCGAAGGGTAGATTTGTAATCGTTGCAGTCGCTTCCATCCTTGCTTTGCCAGCCACGTTGAGCAAAGTGACGAATTCTACGCTCGGGTCCGAAGTCAAGCTGACTTGGCCTGTGCGATGAGAATGTTTGAGCAGCTTATCTTTCAGCTTTTCACACGCAGCTTGAACGGCGGAACCAGCAGTGGAGGCAGTCCACGATCCCCCCTGGGTTGGGTTGTAGGGTAAGGAAGAATCACCCAGCCGGGTTGTGACTCGGTCCATGGGAAATTGCATCGCATCTGCGGCGAGCTGACTCAGGATGGTGTATGTCCCTGTTCCGATATCAGTCACCGAAGTGGTTACCTCCAGACGGTTGTCTGCGGTCAGGGTGACCGTGGCACGAGCAGGAAGCGGCGAAAGAGCCGCATCCCAGATCCCTGTCGCCATGCCCCAGCCAATCAGATCGCGACCGTCACGCATGGATCGCGGCGCCGCCGTTCGTGCAGACCAGCCGAATTTGTCAGCGCCCTGCGTGTAGCAATCCCGCAGGGCCTTGCTGCTCATCTTGCGATGCTCCATCTGGTCGTAATCGATATAGTTCTCCAGACGGAGATCCAAAGGGTCTCGGCCGGTTGCGTATGCCAACTCGTCCATCGCGGATTCGAGAGCAAACATTCCCGTCGCGGCGCCTGGGGCGCGCATGTCGCATGGCGAGATGGTGTCAAGCTTGGCAAGCTTGTAGGCGAGCTTCACATTCTCACACCCGTATAGAAGGCCGGAGAAGAAAAGCATCGGGTCCTGGGCGTCTTCGTATCGGGACGTGGCAGCGATCGCCTCCTGCTTGAGCGCATGAAGGTGACCGTCCTCATCTGCGCCGAGAGATACAGTCTGGATGGCGTTGGCCCGGTAACCGAGCGTGTACATCTGGTCCCTGGGGATGACAACACGAACTGATCGCTTGAGAGCCTTAGCTGCAAGCATGGCCAGGAAGACCGATTGCTGAGGCCGAAGGCCCAAGCCAAAAGCTCCCCCCACATAAGGACTCACGACACGGACACGACGGCCGAACAGGAGAAATGCAGCCTTGAGATAGATTTGCACGCTCTTCGGGCTCTGGGTCTTGTCATATACGGTGATAGTCTTGTCCGCACCCCAGACCACTGTGGATGCGAAGAGTTCCATTGGATGATGGTTCTCTGGCGAAGTGCGATACGTCGCTTCTACTTTGACGGGCGAAGACGCGAAGGCTCGGTCGGCGTCGCCGGTAGGCTTGGGTGTTGGGGGAACGCCTAACCTGGTCTTCGGAGGTGTGTAGGCATGCACCGCCTCTTTCTCTAAATCGGTCTTATGAGCTTCAGTATGGTATGAAACTCTGACGAGCGCGGCCGCGTCGCGCGCCGCCTCGAAGCTCTCAGCAACGATAAGCGCTACTGGCTGGCCACTGAAATGAACCTGGCCGTCGAGAAGCGGCCGAAACGGTTTGCCCGGAGGCCCCATCGGATCTTTGAAGAACACGCTGAAATGTGCGCCCCAAGGGCGGTTCTCGTGCGTGAAGATTTTCAGAACACCGGGGAACGCTTGCGCTGCTCGAGTATCGACACTAACGATCCTTCCTCTTGCAATCGAGGAGGGAACGATGACCCCGTGAACGAGATCGGGAGCGTCGTATTCCGCAGCGTACTTTGCCCCGCCAGTTACCTTAAGAGGACCATCGACGCGAAGAAGCGGGCGACCTGTGTTGAGAGCTGCATCAGCCATGACGTACTCCTTAGCAGATTCGTTTATTGGCTTGTGATTGCGGTGTGCCGGCAGCCGCTTGTTCGAGGCACCGGACGGTGGCCCGGTGTGCTAACTCGATCTTGAAGCCGTTTTTCTCCTGGGCAATAGCTGAATCAAGTAGCCTGTCGGCAATCCGTTTGAACACTGCCCGCACGGGCGCCGCTCCCACAAGCAACGTTTCAGCATCTTTATCCCGCCATGCCTTGTGAGCAACGCTGCCGAGGGAGAGATGCGCTTGCTGAATGATCCTGTCGTCGATCTTGATCAGCACGGCCACAGATACGAGGGCGAAAGCGTAGGAAAGCCTGTCGCGTATTTTCAAATAGCTGTATCCCATCGATGGGGGCAGGAGAGGAAGATCCACCGCGAGAATGATTTCCCCAGGCTCAAGGGTTGTGTCGCGTTCGGGACTCTCTCCCGGAAGACGATGAAACTCGGAAAAGGGAATGCTTCGTACGCCACGCGGCCCTTCCACCAGGATGGTTGCATCCAGTGCCGAGAGAGCGACGCACATGTCTGAGGGATGAGTTGCAATGCACAGTGGGCTCGCTCCAAGAATGGCGTGGCCACGATTCAGTCCAGTCTTCGCGGGGCATCCGCTGCCAGGCTCGCGTTTGTTACATGGCACCTGCACGTCGTAGAAATAGGAACAGCGGGTGCGCTGCAACAGGTTACCTCCCACGGTTGCCATGTTTCGAAGCTGTCCCGAGGCACCGGCAAGGATTGCACTCGAAAGCAGTGGGTATCGCTCGGTAATTCGTGGGTCGTAGGCGACATCTGCATTGGAGACCAAAGCTCCCAATCGGAGACCACCATCGGGTTGTTCCGTTATGTCATGGAGTGGAAGCCCATTGATGTCGACGACGACTGTCGGCGTCGATACGTCATACTTCATTAGATCGACGAGGTTCGTCCCACCAGCCATCAATGCCGCGCCCGGTTCGGCCGCGAAGATTCCGATCGCTTCTCTCACGCTTACTGCTTTCATGTAACGGAAGCGCTTCATCGGTTCTCCTCACGGGAGGATTCCGACTCCATGACGTCTTCGATTGCCTCCACGATGCCGATGTAAGCTCCACACCGGCAGAGATTCCCGCTCATGCCTTCGCGAATCTCATCGTGCGACTTCGCATGACCTTCCAGCATCAGGCCGATTGCGGAACAGATCTGACCAGGTGTGCAGTAGCCGCATTGAAGGGCATCATGGCGGATGAAGGCAGACTGCAAGGGATGCAGGTTCGCGATCGAACCTAAACC
>DATHJA010000277.1:0-8061 GCA_035316475.1 Edaphobacter sp.
GCCAGCACCTGCGCCTCAATGGCCGCCTCCGCATCGATTCGGTCGTAGCCTGAAGCGCCAACTGTCACCGGCAGAACAGCGCCCGGATCCCCTATCCCCGGAAAATCGTTTGCCAGCTCGAGCGAGCGATGCAGCAGAAGCACACCCCCGCGGACAATCGCCGTGGTAATGCCTCCATGACTCGCATTGACCACCAGCACACCCGACTGCTGCTCTTCCAGTCCGGCAAGCACCGCCAGTGTGCTCGGAAGCACCGCGCCAGGAAGATATCCGGCGGCCATCACGGCCTGCTCGTACTCGCTCAGGACCTCCTGTGGTATCGCAACTGCAAGCACGCGAACCATATTCTTCTCGCTCGACATCACCTGATAGCTCAGCGCGGCGTGATCGCTGTCGAACGGCAGCAACTTCTTCAACCGGAACCGGACCACCGCCAGCGCCTCGGCCGACTTCGCCGGCAGGGCATCGAACTCCAGCAGAAGCACGCGCGCCGTCGCATCGGGAACCACAATCGTAGCGGGGCGATTACGCTCACCGGAGCGCCCGGCAACAGCATCCAGCGCCTCGCGCAGCGCGGCCACTACGGGGGCGCGGTCCACAAGGTTACCCGGCTTCAGGCCAATTGCCAGCGCATCTGCGCGCAACGGGCTTCCGGCAACGGCTGTCAGAATCGCCGTGGCATCCTCGGCCCGCGCAGCAACGACACCCTCCGCCCTCACCTCAACGGCAAGCCGGGGGCGCGTACCTAATGTCTTTGGAAAAATCTCCATCCCGTCTCAGCCTATCCCATTCTCTTTTCAGCTATGCCGTCCTGAGACTAACGTCCCGCCTCGATGAAGGTCACCTTGTTGATCTCCTTCAAAGTCGTGATTCCAGCGCGCACTCGCTCCAGCGCCGAGTCGCGCAGAAACGCCATCCCCTTCTCCCGCGCCTTCTTGCGAATCTCGCTTCCCGGCTTCTTGGCCAGCAGCATCTCGCGAATCTCATCGTCCAGCTCCAGCAGCTCGTGAATCGCCGAGCGTCCGCGATATCCTGTTCCTCCGCACTCAATGCATCCAGCGCCTTCGCGGAAACGGAAATTACGCCATTCATCCACATCGAGGCCGCTCGCAATCAGCTCCGCGTCATCATAGCGGACGTCGCGAACGCAGAAATCGCACACCTGCCGCACCAGCCGCTGGGCCAGAATGCAATTCAGCGCCGAGACAAAGTTGTAAGGCTCCACGCCCATGTTCAGAAAGCGCCCCAACACATCCACCACGTTGTTCGCGTGCACCGTCGTAAACACCAGGTGGCCCGTCAGCGCTGAGTTGATCGCAATCTGCGCCGTCTCCGCATCGCGTATCTCGCCCACCAGAATCTTGTCCGGGTCATGACGCAGGATCGACCGCAATCCGCGTGCAAACGTCAGTCCCTTCTTCTCATTCACAGGAATCTGCGTGATCCCGCGGATCTGGTACTCCACCGGATCCTCAATCGTGATGATCTTGTCTTCCTCACTCTTGATCTCGTTCAGCGCCGCATAAAGCGTCGTCGTCTTTCCCGACCCCGTTGGTCCGGTCACCAGCACCATCCCATACGGCTCCTTGATGTAGCGCCGGAATCGCTCCAGATCCCGCTCCGCAAACCCCACCACATCGAGCGACAGCTTCTTGAACTTCTCGCTCATCGACTCTTTATCCAGCACACGAAGCACGGCATTCTCGCCATGCACCGTCGGCATAATCGACACGCGAAAGTCGATCAGCCTCCCCTTGTAGCGCACACGGAAACGCCCGTCCTGCGGCACACGCCGCTCGGCAATATCCAGCTCGCTCATCACCTTGATGCGCGAAAGAATCGTCTGATGATGCTCCCGCGCAATTGGAGCCATCGCCTGCTGCAGCACGCCGTCGATGCGGTACTTCACCAGCAGCGAATCGTCGAACGTCTCCAGGTGAATATCCGAAGCCCTGCGCTCCAGCGCCGTGAAGATCGTCGTATCCACCAGGCGAATAATCGGCGAGATATCGTCCTCGCTCGTCAGCCGCTCGATCGAGATATTCTCGTCCGGGTTCTCCTCGCTCGATAGAACATCGAAGGCCAGCCCCTCGCTCGCCTCGTCCAGAACCCGCTGCGACTGCTCCGTCTTCTTCAGCAGCTCAGTAATCTGCGAAAGTGTGGCTACTCGGGTCACCAGCCGCATGCCCAGCAGGCCCGAGATCTCGTCCAGCACCATCAGCTTCGAAGGGTCCGAGACCGCAATCGCCAGCCGCGAGCCCACCTGCTCCAGCGGAACGAAGTTGTACCGGAACATCATGTCCACCGGAACGCTCTTGAACAGCTCGTGCTGAATCTTGAAGTTCTTCAGGTCAATAAAGTCGGCATGGTATCTCCGCGCCAGCCCCTGCGCGCGTTCGAGCTCATCCATTCCCAGTTCATTCACTGGGATCGCCAGCGGAAGATTTGCCATACCCGTAAGACTCCTGTGCTCCCTGAAGCGTCACCTGTCGGCCCTGTGGCCCCAGACAACCTCAACTCTTTTCGTTGCAACAAACAAAATCAACGACTCCAGTTCCGCCACGTTCATCGGCCTCCACAGGCTGGCCTTCGTGCAGGACTGGACAGTTTCATCGTACTATTCTGTTCCTCGCCTGGTTTGAAGGATTCGGCCCCGAACGCCCGCTTCTCCGGAGGACTCCAAAATGAGCAACACCGCAAACCCTGTCTCCACCCTCGCCCACAGCACCGTCAACTGGTCCATCTTCCTCAGCATCCTGCTGATTCTGGCGGGGTTCTTTACTTTGCTGCTCCCCTTCTTCGGCGGAATCGGCGTTGCCATCTTCGTCGGCTGGGCTCTTATCGTCAGCGGCATCACCCACCTGGTCTTCGCCTGGAAAAGTCACGCCTCGACAGGTGGCCGCATCTGGGAGGTCCTCGTCGGACTCGCCTACCTCTTCACCGGGATCTACATCCTCCTGCATCCCGTCGCCGGACTCGCCTCCCTCACCCTGCTGCTCGCCATCTACCTCTTCTTTGAGGGCATCTTCGAAGTCATAGCCTTCTTCCAGATCCGTTCCAGACAAGGAGCTGTATGGCTCCTCTTCGACGGCATCGTCACACTCATTCTCGCCTGGATGATCTGGGGTCACTGGCCCTCCAGCTCCGTCTGGGCCATCGGAACATTGGTGGGCATCAGCATGCTCTTCAGTGGCTTCTCCCGCCTCATGCTCTCGCTTGGAGCAAAGCGCGTCCTCAAAGCGTTCTAGCTCAGGAACCGAGCCGTTGAAGAGATAAATTTCTGAAGAAAAAAGTTTCAACCCCGAGCGGAGCCAAAGGGCATGCGCAGTCAAAGCACCTGCGGTTCCGCTTGTCATCACCAAACGCAGCCACTACTCTCCCGCAGCATTCAACGACTGAATCAGAGCATCCGCCTGCGACATCGACCCATCCAGACTCGTCAACAAAACATCCACATCCGTCGAGATCTTCGCCGACGTCCCCTTCAGCGACCCGATCGCCCGCGCATTCAGATTGTGCTTCAGAAAGGTCACCTGATCGCGAAACGCTGTAATCACCGGCGTCATCCGCGCCTCAGTCTGACGCATCGATTTGAGATACCCGGCCTCCTGCAACCGCGACTGCCGCAGCATCTCCGCCGACTGCTGCTTCAGCTTGCGGTTGTCCATGCCATCAATCTCCTTCTGCCACTCTTTGAACAGATCGTTCGAGACCTGGTCAATCGAATCGATCCGGTCATGCAGCTTCTTCGCCGTATCCGCGGCCTTCTCATATTCCCCATTCAGCTTCTTGTAGTTCTTCTCCAACTGGCCGCCCTGAAATCCCGTCAGCGCCTGGAACGACTCCATCGTCGTCTTGATCTGTTCCTTGGCCTGCTGCTGGTCCTTCTTCGAATCCTTCACCCGTGCGACCAGAATGTCGCGCTTCTCCTTACCGAAGGCAGCCATCGTCTTGTAATAGGTCCGCGTGCATCCCCCCATTGCCACAAGCAGCAGCAATGCGCAAACCATTGCACAACGAACCTTATGAGCAGAGTTCATCGACCATCTCTCCTACAGCGAGCTTGAATTGTAACGTAGGCCCTTGAACTTCCCGGATGCAGGCAGCGGCTAATTACCGCTCATTCCGCTCGCTCCCAGACTGAAGATCGGATAGTAGAGAGCGATCAGAATCGTTACGACAACAACTCCCATAACAACCAGAATCATGGGTTCGATCAAACTCATGGCGGCCGTCAGGTTGGTCTGCACGTCTTCTTCAAAGAATTCAGCGACAGAGTTCAGCATCTGGGGAAGTGCGCCCGTCGACTCGCCGACCTCAATCATCTCGATGGCAAGTTCCGGAAATGCTTTGGTCTGCTGAAGACTCTGCGACAGGCCTTTGCCTTCACGAACCGTGTCGACCGAGCGAAAGACGGCGTTTGCCACCTGGCGCGAATCGATCGAGCGCGCTGCAGTTTCGAGCGAAGGCACCAGGGGAAGACCGCCCGTAAGCAGTGTCGCCAGCGTTCTTGAGAACAAACCTACCTGATACTTCAGCCACACATCCCCAAAAACTGGGGTGCCGATGCGGACTCGGTCGATGAAGGTCGCACCGGAGTCGGTCTTGGCCCAGCGATAGAACAAGTAGCCCAGGCCAATGAGCGCCACGCCGAAGTAGATGCCATAATGCTGGGCGTTATGACCGAAGTCCATCAGGAAGACAGTCATTGCTGGAAGCTTGGTGTCCAGCTGTTCATACAACTGCGCAAACCGTGGAACGACAAACGTGATCAGGAAGATAAACAACCCGATCACCATCACAACTAAAAGCGCCGGATAGATCAGGCTGGCCTTAAGCTTCTTGCGAAACGTCAGCGAGACGCGCTGAAAGTCCAGATAGCGCTGCAGAACCTCTTCAAGGTTTCCCGACCGCTCGCCCGCCAGCAGCGTCGTCGTATAAACCAGCGGAAAACCACCCTGCGCCTCAAACGCCTGCGAGATCGACTCACCTGTCTTCACCCGCGCCGCAACATCCTCAAGCTGCGCCCGGAACTCTGGAACCTTCTGCCGCCGCCCCAGCAGGTCCAACGAACCGAGGATCGGAAGCCCGGCGCGGACCAGCGTCAGAAACTGCTGGTTGAAGATCAGGAAGGTCTCCAGCTTGACCTTCTTACGGCCACCGCCCAGATTGCCTCGCGTCTTAACCGAGTAGACGTAGTAACCGGCTTGCGCAAATCGGGCGCGCAGCTCTTCAGCCGAAGACGCCATATGCGTCTGCTCCAGCACCCGTCCCCGCTCATCCGCCAGCCGTACTACAAACTCATTCATCGCTATTCCATCTTAGACGTTCCAGTTGCCAGAGCGGCATGCCTGTTCTCCCTCGCGCTAAGCGCGCGCCAGCCATGGACCCAGAAGCCCAAAAACAGAAGAGCCCCGGTATTCCGGGGCTCTTCTACAACTTTGAACTTTTAGAAGTTACACACTGAAGCTCGAACCGCAACCGCAGGTCGACTTCACCGCGGCATTCTCAAACTTGAACCCGGCCGCCTCCAGAGTCTCCACGTAATCAACCGTGCAGTTCACCAGATACATGGCCGAGGTAGCATCGACAAACACTTTCAGGTCCTCGAACTTGAGGACTTTGTCCATCATGCCGGCCTGGTTCTCGAACGACATCGAATACTGGAAGCCCGAACAACCGCCGCCCACAACACCAATCCGAAGGCCTGCGGGAGTCGGATTCTGACTCGCCATGATCTCCCTCACCTTCGCGACCGCACTCGGGGTAAGGGTCACAGCCTGCGTGGAGACGGGAGCACCGGTAACAACTTCTGGGGTAGGGGTGACAGTGGCAGTGGACATCAAATCTCCTTGTCTTCTTCAGGACCCTTTCAGTCCTGATTCGTTAACAATATGCTTCCTCAAACGCAGCCGCAAGTCGTATTAAAGCCCTTACGAAACATCGTCTGTACAAAACATTAGATGCCTCGGGTCTGCTTCGGATGCAACCTCCTGCAATCGCAACTGCTACCATATCCTGCACGGGCACAACCAGCCGGCAGCCCGAAGGCCGTGAAACCACTTATCTTTCTCGCCAATACGTTTATCAATACCTTCGGGATTACCCAACCAACCGAGGCTGCGGCAAACCGCGCTGCTCGGTTTATCGCCTTCCTCATCGGAGTCGTCCTTCTGATCTTTTTCCTCGCGGTCGCATTCGGTATCTACTACATCGCCCGGAATTAAGCGGTAGCAGAGGCGACTTAAAGCTGCTGAAAAACCGTCGTTTGGAAAAAACCACAGCTTCAGGGGGCTGAAAAAATACGTTTTGCTTAAGGGCACGACTTCAGCCGTGCCGTACGACTCATCTTTCCATGCGGCTTCAGCCGCTGAGGGAAATCTTTCGGCAAACCACTTAGGTCTGTCAAGACCATGTCATCGATAAGCGCAACGAAATGAGTAACATCCATCTGCCGATCTACCCTCTTCCACAAGCTATACTTAAAACAGAGAGACCAAAGGGGCAACACCCGATTGGCACGGTGCGAACGCGCCAGACCTGCGGTCTAATTCCATCGAAGATATGCCCGCAACTCCAGCACAAGTCATTTATTTTCAAGATCTTGATATATAAGTACTTTGTTTTCAATATTTTGGAAAACAGGTCCGGACACAAGTCTAATAGAATCAAGATTTTGCAATAAAACCATAGGGAAGGGGAGAGTAGCCGGAGCAACCTTCGGCCAGGTAAAGCCCGCGTCTCGAAACCGCGTTTTGCACCTTCGCCCGCATCTAGAAGATCACCTCGCCACAAAAGGCTGGTCGATCTTTAACAGACAGGCGTATTATGCCGTCGGACGGCCCCTGCTTACCATCCGTGCCCGCTGCCGGCCCGCCTTGGCCCAGCCCGGATCGCCCAATTTGCATGGCCCTGTCTCTAGGGTCGGAGGGAAATGCTATGAGCGCAATACCCGTGATGCTCATCATCTGGGGAGTCGTGGCAGCCTGTTTTCTGGCGCTGCTCGCCTACCGCGGTCAGCTCACCCGATACGAGGACGATCAACTCTTCCTCAACGAAAGAGAAACGCACGAACAGAAGGAACAGAACGAGATTATCCGCAAGGTAAACAAGATCGGTCCCGCCATCCGCGTCCTCGGCTTCGCCGCCGCCGCGATGACGGTCAGTATTGTTGGAATCTTCACTTACGACGCCTGGCAACGGCTGCGCTAGATCTCGCCTGAAGCCAAAGCTTCTCTCCCAAAGAAGCGAGAGGTAAGCACTGAACCAGTGCTTACCTCTCGCTTTTTGTACCTCTTTAGAGAACGAACATATTTCCGTTCCGCTCAGGCGTTGTAGGTCGTCGAAGAGACGCGCCCGCCCTGGCCGGTCCAGTTCGTATGGAAGTATTCGCCGCGCGGTTTATCGACACGCTCATAGGTATGAGCGCCGAAGAAGTCGCGCTGCGCCTGCAGCAGGTTCGCCGGCAACCGCTCGGTGCGATAGCCGTCGTAGAACGCCAGTGCCGTCGAGAAGGCCGGCGTAGGAACGCCGATCTCGATGGCATGAACGATCGCCTTGCGCCACGACCATCCATACTTGTTCAGCGCGCTTGAGAAGAACTCGTCGAGCAGAAGATTCTGCAGCTTCGGGTTCTTGTCGAATGCAGCCTTGATATTGCTCAGGAAGACGCTGCGGATGATGCAGCCGCCGCGCCACATCAGCGCGATGCCGCCCATGTTCAGCTCCCACTTCTGCTCCTGCTCGATGGCGCGCAGCAACATGTATCCCTGCGCGTAGCTCACCATCTTCGAGCAGTACAGAGCGCGACGCACATCCTCGATGAACTCCTTCTTCTCGGAGATCGTCAGGACCTTCTTCGGTCCCTGAAGGATCTTCGAAGCAGCAACGCGCTCGTCCTTGAGCGCCGAGAGGCAACGAGCAAAGACGCTCTCGCCGATCAGAGTGACCGGCTGCCCCAGATCGAGCGCCGAGATCGCCGTCCACTTGCCGGTTCCCTTCTGCCCGGCCGTGTCGAGGATCTTATCGATCATCGGCGTACCGTCATCGTCCTTCTTGGCA
>DATHJA010000278.1:0-8585 GCA_035316475.1 Edaphobacter sp.
GCCACCCATCCTCCCATCGACCATCCGCCGACAAACGAATGCGGCAGATGCACCGCCTCGGCGAACGCAACCACAGCGGCCTCCTCCATCGCGATCGAATAGTCCGCATCCTTCGGGCGCGAAGACCGGCCATAACCAGGAAGGTCCGGAACATAGACATGGAATCCCCGCGCCGCCATGGCGGGAATCATCCTCGACCAGTCCTCGCCCCGCGCGCCCAGGCCATGGATCAGCAGCAGCGGAGTGCCATCTCCATTCGCAGGGCGAGCCTCGAAGTAGTGCAGCCGATAGCCTCCCGCGTCCACATACTCGCTCTTCACACCCTCGCGCCACAGCGTCCACCGCACCTGCTGATCGGCCACCCACAACGGGTCAAAGTAGAACAGCGCGCCCGCGACGACGACCACTCCCACAAGAATCAGCAAGACCCGCAGCAGAACCTTCATCGCTCTCTCGTCTCCGCAACCTTTAGAGCTCGTTCGATCACGTCCAGTGTAGACACGCCCAGATCATACTCCGCGGAAAATATCTCCTCGCGCGGAACCCACCGGGCCTCCATCGCATCGTCTCCACAAACAGGCGTCCCCGCGGCCTCATCACCCTCCGCCACGCAAAGCCACTCCACCAGCACATAATGAAAGCGCACCCGGCCATCCTCGTCGCGCACAATGCGGTCCAGTGTCGTCACAATCTCCACCGGACGAGCACGGACACACGTCTCCTCGAATATCTCGCGGATCACTCCCTCTGCCGTCGTCTCTCCCAGCTCCAGAGCTCCACCCGGCAGCGACCATGCCCCCAGCATCGGCTCGCGCCCACGACGAACCAGCAGCACGTCGGCACCGCACACCACCACCGCGGCAACGCCCACAATCGGAGCCGCCGGATATTCGCGTCCGCTCCTTACCGTCTCATCGCCCATGCTCACTTCAGTGGCTTGCCGAACTCTTCTCCAAACACCGTGCGGCCCATCTCAAAGCGCCCGCCGTTGTACTTGTCCGGCCCCTTCAGATGGCCGATCCCCAACAGAGCCACCACCCAGTAGCTCATAGGCAGACGCAGCACCTCGTGAACCTTATCCTGCTCGAAGCCTTCCATGGGAGCCGTGTCGTATCCCATCACCTCCGCCATCAGCATCATGTGGGTGAACGCAATCATCACATGCTTGTTCAGCCACCCATGCATCTGTTCGGAGCTGAACCCGGAGAGAAAGTTCGTCACACTCGTCCCGGCCTGCGCCGCATAACTCTCCGGCATCCCGCCCTCGCGGCCTAGTTGGATCATCAGGTCCAGGTCCTTGCGCCAGCCATCGGTGTCCCCACAGGCCACAATTACCGCCGAGGCCTCCTCCACCTTCGCCTGGTTGTAGCTCGCCGCGCGCAGCTTCTTCTTCTGCTCCGGCGACCGCACCACAATAAATCGCCAGGGCTGCATGTTGTATCCGCTGGGCGCATGCAGGCCCGCGTCGAGAATCTGTTTCAGATCCTCCACAGGAATCGGCGTTCCATCAAAGCTCGGCGTCGCCCGCCGTTCCGCAATTGCCTGGGGTAATGTTTTGCTGATCTTTGCCATCGTCCGCTATGTTCTCTTTACTCAGATGTCGTCTTTGCGACAGCCAGCAGGCCCGGCGCAAAGACGAAGGCGTTTTCAAGATAGCATCCCGCCCGCGCAGCTGATGTCTTCGCGGTGTAAATCCCGCTCTGCCATTGCTCCACAAATCGATGAAGATCAATGAAGATCGATAAATCGCAGCCCCATGAATCCCGGGTTAATGAATCTCGTTCATCGCCTGCTCGGTGGCATAAGGACTCTGCCCCGGAACCTCCGACAGGATCCAAACCCCATGAAAGCTCTTGCGCAGCTCCGGATAGGCCGCCACCAGGGCGCTCATCGCGTCCGTGTTGCGCTTCCTCGCCGCCACCGCGTCGCCCAGCTGATCCACCTTCAAATGCGCCAGGACATCGATCTTGTCCTTGGCCAGCGAATCGTCCACCCTTAGCCCGGTGAAGTGATACTCCGCGCCGTCCGCTCCCTTCACCACCAGCGGAGACTCCGGGCTGATTCCGCTCGAAAGCGCCGGCGGCGCTGCCGCGCTCTGCTCATTGCGCAACTTCTCCAGGTGCGTGCTCTGAATCAGTCCCGACGGATTCAGCAGAACCTCGGCCTGCTGGTAATAGAGCCACGCGCTCCACTGTTGCTTGTTCTTTGCCATCGTGCGCGCCTCGGTCCAGTACCACAGACCATCGTGGCCGGCGGCGGTCACCGCCCTTGGGTAAAAGCCCGCCATCTGCCACTGCCCCTGCACCTGCTGCATCAGGAACGACAGCCGCCAGGGCGCCGCAACTCCGCGCGCCTCGAGGACCGCAAAACCATACTTTCCCGCTGGCAACGAAGGAATCGAAAAGTCCGCCTCCGCAATCGACCGGTTCAGCGTGCACAAAAACTGCGCGTTCGACGGCTTGCCATCCGACCCCAGCTTCAGGTCGCTCGCGTCCAGCAGATAAACCTGGTCGACGACCAGAGCCGCTCCCTTCACCTTCGCCGAAGCATCCGCCACAGCATTTTGTATCGCTCCGAAGTTATGCGCGTACTCCGCAATCGTGATCGCCTGCAATCCGGCGGCATCGTTTGCCTGAACCTTCTCCGCCATCCCTCGTGCGGCGCTCGCCAGCGCATTGCGATCGCTGTCGGTCATGGCCGACTGCGTCGTACACTTCTCGCCGCGAGCCGCGCCACAAGCCAGCGTAGCTGCAAGCACCGCCACCATTCCCCAGTGCACTGCCTTAGGACTGCAATCGAACCCTCGCACCTTCAACCTCCTGCGACCCTTCAAGTCTAGTACGAACTTCGTCATCCAGGCCCGCAAAGCATACTCCGGCTCCTGTCATCTCGTCTCCACATGCTGAAAATAGCGTTTTGCTTAAGGGTACGGCTTCAGCCGTGCCGAAAAACGCTCTACACAAGAAGCGGCTTCAGCCGCTGAGGTACGCTTTTTGTCCGTAGCACTTTTCCGTATCCTCTGGCAGCCCAAACGATAGGTACTCATCCATCACGATCCTTAACCCTCCATCCGCCCTCCGTGTTACCCTTCTCCCACTTCCCCGAGGAGTCTGTCCAGCAGTGAAAAACGAGGCCGTAACCGACGCAACCCCGCACAGCCAGCTCACCATGCAGGTCGTCGAACACGTCCGTTCCCTCATCGCCTCCGGCGAGGTCAAACCCGGAGACCGTCTTCCCCCCGAGCGCGAGCTGGCTCGCAAGCTCAAGATCAGCCGCTCCAGCCTCCGCGCTGGAATCGGCTTCCTCTCCGCCATGGGCGTCCTCAAGAGCCGCCACGGCGCCGGGACCTTCGTCTCCAGCGGCCCCCCCGCCCTCGACTCCAGCTCCCTCTCCGTCCTCGGAGTCCTTCACGGCTTCCTTCCCTGGCAGATGTTCGAGGCACGCCTCGTGCTTGAATCCTCCATCGCCGCCCTCGCCGCCGAGCGTGCTTCCGACGAGCACGTCGCCGAGCTCGCCGAAGAGGTCGCCGAGATGTACGCCTCCCTCAACGACCCGCAGGAATACCTCATCCACGACGTCCGCTTTCACCGCACCATCGCCCGAGCCGCCGGCAACCCCATCCTTGGCGCCCTGATGGAGACCATCACCGCCAACCTCTACGAGCGCCGCTCCCTCACCGTCCAGAACGCACAGGACCTCAAGGAGTCCGCCGAGATGCATCGCGAGATCTTCCGCGCCATCCGCTCTCACAACCCCGCGCTCGCCCGCCAGACCATGGAGAAGCACCTCAATCTCGCCCGTACTGCCCAGGCCGCCGAGACCGAGCAGCCCCAGCCGGTCGCCGACTCCGTCGAAACCGTTACCGACTGACAGCAAACTGTATCTATAAGTCATCCCGACCGGACCCCTGAGCGAGCGGAGCCAGTCGAATGGGGAAGCGGAGGGATCTGCTTCTCTACCGTGGATGTCTGCCCCGGCTAAAGCCCCACCTCTCCCCGCCTGATAAACTGACCCTCACGCCCCATGTCAGACACACCCAAAAAGTTCTACCTCACCACCCCGATCTACTACGTCAACGCGCGACCCCACATCGGCCACGCCTACACCACCATCGCGGCCGACGTCATTGCCCGCCGCCAGCGCACGCTCCTCGGCGACTCCAACGTCTGGTTCCTCACCGGAACCGACGAGCACGGCCAGAAAGTGCAGCGCTCCGCCCAGGCCGCCGGCATCACCCCGCAGCAGTTCGCCGATCAGGTCTCCCAGCAGTTCCGCGCTCTCTGGCAGCGCATGGGCATCACCAACAACGACTACATCCGCACCACCGAGCCCCGCCACGTCCACGGCGTCCAGAAGCTCTTCTCCGAGCTCTACTCGCGCGGCCACATCTACCTCGACACCTACACCGGCCAGTACTCCGTCGGCGAGGAGATGTTCGTCGACGGTCCCCCCGGAACCATCGGCCCCGACGGCAAGCCCACCGAGACCGTCACCGAAGAAAACTTCTACTTCCGTCTCAGCGCCTTCCAGGCTCAGATCATCGATCTCATTGAGTCCAGTGACTTCTCCATCGAACCCGAAGCCCGACGCAACGAGGTCCTCGGCTTCCTACGCGGCAACGTCCCCTCCACCGCCTCAAACCCTGCCCTCACCGATGCCGTCATTCTGAGCGAAGCGAAGAATCCCAGTATTTCGCCCGAACCTCCACTTTCGTCAAAAGAAAGCAACATCGCCTACTCAGCCAAGGGCATCCCCTACGTCCCCGGAGCCCTCAAAGACATCTCCATCTCGCGCAGCTCCTTCGACTGGGGCATCCCCGTCCCCGAGCCCGCCGCCAGCACCTCGCAGAAGAAGCACGTCATCTACGTCTGGCTCGACGCCCTCACCAACTACATGACCGCCATCGGCTACGGTTCCGGCGATCCCGCACAACAGAAGCAGTTCGAAAAGTTCTGGCCCGCCGACCTCCACCTCGTAGGCAAGGAGATCATCCGCTTCCACTGCGTCTACTGGCCCGCCTTCCTCCTCGCCGCCGGCCTCCCGCACCCCAAGAAGGTTCAGGTCCACGGCTGGCTCCTCTTTGAAGAATCCAAGATGTCCAAGTCGCGCGGCAACATCGTCCGCACCGAAACCATCCTCGACGCCTTCGGCGGACTCAGGCCCAAGCCCATCGACTTGCCCGGCGCCGTGCTTAGCGACGAATACTGGAAGCACGAACAGGACCTCTTCGGCGCAGACGTCCTCCGCTACTTCCTCCTCCGCGAGATCCCCTTCGGCCAGGACGGCAGCTTCTCCTTCGACGCCCTGGTCCAGCGTTACAACTCCGACCTAGCCAACGGCTACGGCAACCTCGTCAGCCGCACTTTGAAGATGATTTCCGATAATTTCTTCGGCAGCATTCCTAACCACGAAGACTGGCCGACGGTAACAATCCAGATTGTCGATCGAATCCGAACTGGTGGAATAGTCGGCCTACCAGATCCGGAGACGTTTTTTCCCGTTCCGGATACTGAGCTATCTCACATTTCAAAATCGATCTGTGTCTCGTACACAAAAGCCATTGAAGTCTCGAATTTTTCGAGCGTTCTCGAATCAATTTTCCTCTTAATACAGGAAACCGACGGTTACATATCGAAGCACCAACCTTGGAAACTTGCTAAGAGCGGGGCGGGGGAAGACAAACAGAAATTATCTGAAGTACTCTACGTAGCCGCCGAGTCCATCCGCATCATCACCGCTCTCCTCTATCCCATCCTTCCTTACTCCACCGCAAAGGTGTGGGAGCAGCTAGGTCTCGGAGACATCGAAGCTGACGCAAAATCCGGCAAGCTAAACAATTTGAAATGGGGCGACTTAGAGCCCGGAACAAAACTCGGCCCACTAGGCCCCATCTTCCCCCGCGCCGACAAAGGACTCATCCAGATCATGACCGACGCAGAACAGAACAGCGCCCCGCCCACTCCCTCCAAGTTCGTCGACGAGAAGACCACCCACACCATGCCTGCGCCCGTCGACCCCGCGCATCCCGGTGCCGCACCTCGCACCAGCGAGCTCCCGCACCACAACCCCGCCTCGCAGGTAGGAGCCTCCTCTGCCCCCGTGCCCGAGCTGGCCCGCCCCCCCGCTCCTCACACCGAAGCGCCCGCCTCCGGAGTCTTCGCCAGCGAGGCCGCATCCGGCACCCCCCAGATCGCCATCGACGACTTCGTCAAGATCGATCTCCGTGTCGCAAAGGTGTTGGTCGCCGAACGCATCCCCAAGGCCGACAAGCTCCTCCGCCTCGAGGTCGACCTCGGCTACGAGAAGCGCCAGATCCTCTCCGGCATCGCCCAGTGGTACACGCCTGAAGACCTCATCGGCCGCCGCATCATCATCGTCGCCAACCTCGCCCCCCGCAAGATGCGCGGCCTCGAGTCCCACGGCATGCTGCTCGCCGCCTCGCACGCCGAAGACGGCAAACCCATCCTCGCCACCTTCGCCGAATCCGACGAGATCGAGCTAGGCTCCCGCCTCAAATAAACAAAGCCGAATCCGACGAGATCGAGCTAGGCTCCCGCCTCAAATAAACAAAATGGATGCGCAAACAAGAGCGGCACATTCGATGAGTGTGCCCCTCTTCAAATTTCAAGTGTCATCCTGAGCGAAGTGGTTCACGTCTTGTGAACCACGCAGTCGAAGGATCTGTGTCTTCAATCTCCAGACACACCTACCCTTTCAACACCGCCTTCAACAATCCCGGAAACCGCGCATCTAAATCCTCCTGCCGCAGCGTATTCATCAACGCCTTCCCATCCTTCCGCGTCGCAACCACGCCCGACTCCCGCAGCACACGAAAGTGATGCGACAGCGACGACTTCGGCCGATCCACCTCAAACACGCCACACGGCTGCTCCCCCTTCGCCGCCAGCTGACGCACAATCCCCAGGCGAATCTCATCACTCAGCGCATACAGCACCGCCGTCATCAGCAACTCTTTTTTCGATGGCTCCTTCGGTAGAAATATCGGCATCCTACTCTCCCATGATTTGACAAAGCCCTGCAGTCTCATTCATAGTTCGATTGTACGACAGTTCGAATAAATTCGAACTAAACTGAACCAGAGGAACCCAGCAATGAAAGCATGGCAGCTCCAGGCCTTCGGCCGCGAAAACCTCGTCCTCAACGACATCCCCCAGCCCACTCCCGGCCCCGGCGAAGCCCTCGTCCGCATCTCTTCCGTCTCGCTCAACTATCGTGACAAGCTCCTCTACGACGGAAACTACAACCCGCACCTCGAGTTCCCCATCACCCAGGTCGCCGATGCCGTAGGCGAGATCGTCGCTCTCGGCCCAGATGCCACTCGTTTCAAGGTAGGCGACCGTGTCGTCACCAACTACTGCACTCGCTGGATCGACGGCCACCCCACCTCCAAGGAATCCCTCTACACCCTCGGCAACGTCATCCCCGGCGCCCTCGCCGAGTACCTCGTCCTCACCGAACAAGCCCTCGCCCTCGCGCCCGCCTATCTCACCAACGACGAGGCCGCCGCCCTTCCCTGCGCCGGACTCACCGCCTGGTACTCCCTCGTCGAACAAGGCGGCCTTACTCCGAATCAGACCGTCCTCCTTCAAGGCACTGGCGGCGTCTCCCTCTTCGGCCTCCAGATCGCCTCCGCCCTCGGAGCCACCACCATCATCACCTCCTCCAGCGACGAAAAGCTCGAGCGCGCCAAAGCCCTCGGAGCCACCCACACCATCAACTACAAGAAGACACCCGACTGGGAGACCGAAGCCCTCGCCCTCACCAGCAAGCAGGGCGTCGACCGGATCCTCGAGGTCGTAGGCGGCCCCAACCTCGCCCGTTCCATCAAAGCCATCAAGCCGCAGGGCCAGATCTCCATCATCGGCATCATCGACGGCTTCGACGCCACCATCCCGCTCTTCGGACTCATCCAGAAGCACGGCATTCTTCGCGGCATCAGCGTCGGCCCCCGCCGCGCCCTCGAAGACATGCTGCGCAAGTTCGACGAGATCAAGCTCCACCCCGTCATCGATTCGGTCCACGCCTTCGCCGACGCCCGCAAGGCCTTCGACCGCCTCGAAGAAGGCGCCTTCGGCAAGATCGTCATCCGCGTCCGCGACTGATCTAGTACCTTCTAGGAGCCTTGCAGGTGATTGACTCCTATCCTGCAAGGCTCTACGCTTTCCGAGCGTACTCGACAGGAGAACCCATTCATGCGATCCCTCTTCGGTCTCGCCGCCCTTGCCTCAGTGCTGGCTCTTCCACTCGCCGCCCACGCCGACACAATCGATGACTTCCTCCTCACTGGCGGAGGCCACACCATCGCCTACTCGCTTCCCTCCTCTATCACCATTCCCGGTAGCCCAAGTATCGAGTTCGCTTACTCCACCGCCAGCGCCACTATCGACGGCGTTCCGGGCTATTCCTTATTGGGAGGCTACGACGCCATCCCCTCTTCAATTGGTGATCTCCAGCTCTTCGTCCCCCAGGCGATCTTCGGATATTCAACGATTCTCTTTCAGGGCCCCTTCTTCATGACTACCGAACTCGTACCTTCAGACGATCCATTCAATCCGTTTAATATC
>DATHJA010000279.1:0-31179 GCA_035316475.1 Edaphobacter sp.
CAGGGTCTCCGATCCATAGATATAACTGAAGAGATGGACGGGGGCTGGGGTGCCGTCGTTTACGCGCAACTGCAGCTTGTCGGTAATTGCATGGCTGTCGGCGTAGTAGAGCGTCAGACGGTATGTTCCCGGCTTCGGCACGACGACGTGGGTGAATGTTATTGAGGACGCTTTCGATGCGTCTTGGGGACCGCTCAAGGAGACTGCGTAGCTCTGGCTGCACGCTGGGCAGGTCAGCAGCGATGCGTGCTTTCCGCGAAGGTTTCCTGGCCACTCCGCTTCGTAGGTGGCTCCTCTGGACCATAGGTAGGTTCCGCTCACCTTCAGCAGGACAGAACCGTGCGCGGGGATCTTCGCGCTGTATCCATCGGGCTGCGCGGTGATGTCCTTGTGTCGGTATAGATCGCGGACGGTCACTTTGCCGGACAGGTTCAGGTTGCTCCAACGAATGGCGACTTCCGCAGGAGCATCGGTCAGGTTGAGCAGAAGAACGGCTTCGACGCCACTGGCGATGCTGTCCAGCGGCTTTGACCATACCTCAAGCCCGACGGCATCTTCCTTTACCTTCTGTGCGGCTGCGCCAAGCGGGTCCTGGTCGATGGCGATAATCTCCCGGCTGGTGTAGATCTCCCGGATCTCGCTGGGCATGCGGGTGAGATCGGTTCCCGCCCACAGGGGAGCGGCAGAGATGGCCCACATGGAGAAGTGAGTCTGTGTTTCGGCGAGGCTCAGACCACCGTTTCCGACCTCGAGCATGTCGGGGTCGTTCCAACTGTTTGGGCCGTTGAAGACCGCATAACGCGCGTTGGACTCGAACCCCTGAACGACGTGCGACCACTCCACGTGGTTCTTCCGGTAGCTGATGTCGGCTTCGGTTCGCCAGAGGTGCGCCTTTCCCTGTGCCCAGGTCCAGGGGCTTTCGTTGCCCCAGGAGCAGATATAGAAGAGCATCGGCCTGCCGGTTGCCTGAATGGCGGCGGCCATCCGCTCGTAGACTTCGCGTCCGGTGTGTTCGGGGACTCGATTGCAGTAGTCCATCTCGACGAAGTCCACGCCCCAGGATGCGAATGTCCGGGCGTCCTGCTCCTCGTGGCCGTAGCTTCCCTGATAGCGAGGTTTGGGATAGCAGGTGTAAGGTCCGACGTCGGTGTAGGTGCCGGCCTTCAATCCGCGGGAGTGAATGTAGTCGACGAGAGCCTTCATGCCGTGGGGAAACCGGGTGGAGTCAAGGATGAGCTCGCCGGAGGGGTCGCGTCCGGGGGCGATGCACTCCTGAATGAGTACGTAGTTGTAACCAGCGTCCCGCATCCCCGTGGCGACCAGGGCGTCGGCCTGCTTGCGGATGGCCTGGTCGTTGTAGTCGCAGAAGAAGGGATTCCAGCTCGCCCATCCCATCGGAGGAGTGGGCGCAAGGCCGGGAGAGGGCGACACGGCCTGCGAGCGCGCGGTCTGACCGGAGATGATTACGAAGCAACTCAGAAGCGCCAGACTGATTGTGATCAGCCGGCGGCGAACACTGGATCCGGCGACGTTGAACGGCATGGATCTCCACGCGCAGCGGGATTTGGTTATGGAAAGCTCCCCTACTCCCCTATTAGGATAAACGCCGCAAGATTGCGACAGATCCGAGAAAGAAGGCTCCGGCGGCGACCGTGAGGAGAGCGATGCCGTGGCGGTAAGCGCGCTGCGTGGCGGGAGAGGTGGCGGCCGTGCTGTCGCGGCACTGGGCACAACCCTGAGCCCTGCCGGGAACGGGGACGAATGCGAGGAGAGCGAAGAGCAGGACGAAGCGAAGCTTCACTGGAAGAAGGCCAGCATGACGAAGAGGAAGATCCAGAAGACGCCCATGGTGTGCCAGTACCATCCGGTGCAGTCGACCAGGATCTGGCGCATCTCCAGCTGGCGGGAGAGGTAGAGCGTGATGAGCGACGCACCCAGAGCTCCGATGCCGAGGAAGAGGTGGATGGCGTGGGTGTAGGTGATCAGATAGAAAAAGTGGCTGCTGGGATTGGAAGCGAAGAAGACGTGCTGGAGTCCGAGCTGTCTCCAGGCTTCGGCCTGGCCTGCGAGGAAGAGCAGGCCGAGCACGGTGGTGGCGGTGAGCCAGGGAAGGGCGCGGCGGGTGACGGGTTTGCCCAGGCCCAGCCACTCGTCCATGGCGTCGTTCTCGCGGAACATGGTGCGACGGGCGATCTCCATGGTGACGGAGCTGAGCAGGAGAACGGCGGTGTTGAGCCAGAGGATGGGCGGGACGGCCGTCGGGAGCCACTCGTTGATGTAGCGGTTGTAGGCGTCGATGTGGCTGGTGCCCTGGGCGACGAAGAAGGCGCTGACGATGGCGACGAAGAACATGGTGTCGCCGGCGAGCGCGAAGAAGAGCCCGAGGCGGGCGCGGCTGAGTTTTTCCCGCGGGCCGCGGCGGCCCTGAGGGCGGTCGTTCCAGTTGTCGTTATCTCCACCGCCACCGGTGCGCTTGTCATTGGGAGGACGACGGCCATGCCCGCTGTCGTGATCGTCGAGGCGGCGTTTTTTCTCCCACTCGGTGTTGATCGGTGTGATGGTGGATGGCATGGCGGCCTCTTTTAGAAACGACCTGATGACAGCTTACTCCGGTTTGACGTCCGGCGTGGCTTCGTAGTTCCACTGGGTGAGAAAGAATGTTTCACCAGAGTCAGACATCCTGTAATCGCACGGAGCGCGGAAGACGGTTATGCGTTCGGATGCATCGTGGGATGCAAAGGGATGCAAGGCGGGATGCCACTCGAGAGTGGTGGCGTGCCAGGGGTTCGAGGGAGCGGGAGTCCTGCGACGCAGACTGAGGACGAGATTGGCGAGAAAGAGGAGCTGGGCGCAGGCGAGAAGGATGGCAGATCCGGTGATGTGGAGATTCAGGGGCAGCGTGGAGGCGAGCATGCGGCCGGCCGCGTTAGGAATTCCGGTGAGCTGAGCATAGTGGCGGGGCTCGCCGGCGAGGCCGGTGAGGTGCATGGGGAGAAAGGTCGCGTAGGCTCCGACGAGCGTGAGCCAGAAGTGCCAGCGGCCAAGGCGCTCGGAGAGAAGGCAGCCGCGATGACGCGCGGTGGCCGACAGGAGGGGAAACCAGTAGTAGGTGGCGCTGAAGAGCCCGAAGACGCCAGCCATGGCCATGATGAGGTGGAAGTGAGCGACGACGAAGAAGGTGTTGTGCAGGTACTCGTCGAGGATTGGCTGGGCGAGGATGGGGCCGGTGAGTCCTCCGGTGATGAAGAGCGAGACGAAGCCGAGGGAAAAGAGCATGGCGGAGGTGCGCTGCGGGCGAGCTCGCCAGATGGTGGCGATCCAGCTGAGGACCTTGGCCGAGGCGGGCAGGGCGATGGCGATGGTGGTGATGGAGAAGGCTGTGCTGGCGAAGGGATTCAGTCCAGCGACGAACATGTGGTGTCCCCAGAGAAAGATGCCGAGCAGGCCGATGAGCAGGGTGGTTCCGATCATGAGCCGGTAGCCGAAGACGCGGCGGTGGCTGAAGTTGGCCAACACCATCGAGGTGAGTCCCATGCCGGGGAGGATGGCGATGTAGACCTCGGGGTGGCCGAAGAACCAGAACAGGTGCAGCCAGAGCAGGGGGCTGCCATCGCCGCTCTGATGAAGCATGCCGTTAACGAGGTCGCCGGCGGGAAGGAAGAAGTTGGTTCCGGAGTGGCGGTCGCAGAAAAGCAGCAGAAGTGCAGCCAGCAGCACCGAGAAGGCGATGATGCTGAGCAGCGCGGCGGTGAACCAGGCCCAGACAGTGAGAGGAAGCCGGTTCCAGGTCATTCCTTCGCAGCGCATGCGCGCGATGGTGACGAGGATGTTGACGGAGCTGATAGTCGAGGCTACCGCGAAGAACGCGATGGAGGTGAGCCAGAGATCCATGCCCATGGCCTGACCCGGGCCGGCCGAAGCGACGGCGCTGAGCGGAGGATAGGCCGTCCAGCCGGAGATGGCGGAGCCTCCGGGAACGAAGGGCGAGGCCAGTAGAACGAGTAGGGCGAGCGCCGTGATCCAGAAACTGGCCGCGTTGAGCCGGGGGAAGGCCATGTGGCGGGAGCCGATCTGTGCGGGAAGGATCAGATTGCCGAAGCCTGCCTGTGGGGCCGTGGTGAGGACGAAGAAGAGCATGAGGGTGCCGTGCAGGGTGACCAGCGCCAGGTAGTCCTCGGGCAGAATGGGGCCATAGAGTGGAAAGGCCCATGCAGGCCATAGGAGATGAATGCGCATCACGAGCGAGAGCAGTGTGCCCACGGTGACGGCGAACAAGGCGAGCCCGAGATAGAGGCGGCCGATCGTGCGATGGTCGGTCGAGAGCAGGGAGAAGAGAGGCGGATTTGCCGCGGAGAGGGGAGACGAGGGGCGAGGTGTGGGGCTCATCGATGAGCCGCCTTCTCTTTTGCCTCGATCCAGTTCTCGAACTCGTCGTCGGGGAGCACACGCAGGTTCGCATTCATGCGGTAGTGGCCCATGCCACAGAGCTGCGTGCAGAGGATGGCATAGGTTCCTGGCTTGGTCGCGGTGAAGTGGATGTGGATGGTCTCGCCCGGGATGGCGTTCTGCTTGAGGCGAAGCTCGGGGACAGAGAAGCCGTGGATGACGTCCTGGGCGCGCAGGGTGAGGTCGATCTCGTGGCCTGCCGGAAGGACTAGTTCGCTGGTCACGAAATCGTCGGTCGAGTGTGGGTCGGCGGGATCGATGCCGATGGGGTTGCCCTCGGGGGCGGAGGCGAGCTGCGGACGGGTGCTCCCAAAGGTGGCGTCGAGGCCGGGGTAGCGGAAGTACCAGGCGAACTGCATGCCGGTGACCTCGATCTGCATGGCCTCGAGCGAGGCTCCTGTGTAGCGGGAGTCGGCCCAGAGATGCTCGGAGTGAATCGCAAGCGCGGTGAAGAGAAGGGCGAGCGCGCCGAGCGGAAGATATTCGATCGCCCAGGGGTCGCGGGGAGAGCCGGAGCGGCGAAGGATGAGTCCTAGAAAGATCAGGATGTGTGCGAGAGATGCGAGCGCGAGGATGATCCAGAGGCAGAGGAGAAGCTGATGGTCGAGCGCAGGACCATGCGCGCTGGCGTCCGGCGGAAGCAGCGGGAGCAGTACGCTGGCACTGGGGGCTGAAAGCACACCTGAAGGATAACGCGGAGAAGTGACTAGCGGCCGGTGATGCGCTGCCACCAGCTCTTTGGCTCGGGGTCTTCGTAGAGATCGAGCATCTCCGGCTGGGGCTGCATGGGCTTATTCATGAAGGCGGCCAGAGGGTTGGAGACGCAGAGCAGGTGGGCGTAGTCGGAGCCGTACTTTTCGGCGACCAGATCCATCGCCTCGCGCATCTTCGGCGGGCGGGAGGAGATATTGTGCGCGTCGGTGGAGAGAAAGTGGACCCAGTTCTTGGAGAGAAGCTCATGAGCCAGACGCTGGGCGGTCTTGCCCATCCTGCCGGTAACGGATCCTGCCGTCACCTGAATAAGGACGCCGCTACGCAGCCAATCCTTCACGCGCGACATGTCCTTCTGAAGCGTGAGGTTGCGCTCCGGATGCGTAAGGATCGGGACCAGGCCGTCGATCTGCATCTGGTAGAAGACTTCGCTGAGGGTGGGGGGAAGAGCGTGGTCGGGGATCTCTACCAGAAGATAGCCGCCACCGTTCAGCGAGAAGCGCGTGGGCTCGTCGTGAGCCTGCTGGATGTTGTCGTAGGAGGTGTGGAAGTCGCAGCCCTTGCCGAGAGTGATGGGGATCTTATTCTGCTGGAGCAGGCTCTGCAGCTCGGCGATTTTGGCGGAGATGACGTCCGGGTTGTACTCGTAGTAGCCGTTGGCGTGCGGCGTGCAGGCGATGTGAGTGATGCCATCGTCTGCGGCCATCTGTGCCATTTCGAGCGAAAGCTCGAGGCTGGTGGATCCGTCGTCCTGGTCCCAGAGAAGATGATGGTGAATGTCGATCATCGCGTATCAGTCTATTCGCAGTTAGTGACGGGGTTTGTGAAACAAAAGCGTTATTGCGCGAGAGCGAGAGATTCGGCCATGGAGCGGAAGAGCAGCAGACCGTCCGCGGAGCCGAGAAGGCCTTCGCTCGAACGATCCGGATGGGGCATCATGCCCAGCACGTTACGGCCTTCGCTCAGGACTCCGGCGATGTTTTCAAGCGAGCCGTTGGGATTGGCCGCAGCGGTGATCTCGCCCGCTGGGGTGGCGTAGCGGAAGGCGATGCGGTCCTCGGCCTTGAGCTTCGCCAGGGTCTCTGCATCGCAGAAGTAGTTGCCCTCCATGTGACCGATGGGCATCTGGAGGACGCGTCCGCGCTCGAGGCCATGGGTGAAGGGGGAGTCTGCGGTCTCCGTGCGTAGATGAACCTGCTTGCAGATGTACCGTTGGCCGGAATTGAGCATCAGCGCGCCGGGAAGCAGGCCGGATTCGCAGAGGATCTGGAAGCCGTTGCAGATACCGAAGACCAGGCCGCCATTCTTTGCGAATTTAACGACGGACTGCATAACGGGCGCGAACTTTGCGATGGCTCCGGTGCGGAGGTAGTCGCCGTAGGCGAACCCGCCGGGGACGAGGATCGCATCGCAGCCCTGAAGGTCCTCGGAGGCGTGCCAGAGGAAGGTGACCGGCTGGTCGACGAGATTCTCGATGACGTTATAGGTGTCGTGATCGCAGTTGGAGCCCGGAAAGACCAGAACGCCGAATTTCATAGGTTAAGGATAGCATTCGAGGTCAACCGCCATTTTCTTCAAAGACAGGGGCGTAGACGGCATAACCGCGAGGCGGGGCGGGGAACTCGGCATTGCCGTCGCCATCCGTAATGCGCTCATCCGGGTGGGCGATGTCATGTCCATCCCACGCTACGGGCTTGAATTTCTGGTCCTTCCATTGGGTTTTGACTGAGGTGCCAGACCACTTGTCGCCAAGATTGTTGAGAACGTAGATGCAGCCCGTCTGGCCCTCGAAGCCACCGCGTTGGAGGATGTAGAGGTCGGGATCGGCGTGCAGGATGCAGGCCTCGCCTCCGGCGTATCTGTGGTGCGCGTCGATGAGGGCGTCGATGCCATTGGGCGTGTCCGGGCGCGCGAGGCCGAGGTTGTAGTAGTCGTACCAGAAGATGCAGGGGTAACCCTCGTTCATGAGGATGAAGGAGTAGGCGAGGTTCTTATCGTTGACGATCTCGTTGCCAGCCATGTCGTGATTGTCGACGAAGGTGACTGCGTTGAAGGGGCGCTCCGCGACGACTGAGCTGTCGTTCGTAAGATTCCGCAGATCGTATTGGAGCTTGTCGCAGAGGTCCTTCAGCTTGTAGCGCAAGGGGAAATCGAAGGCGGCGATCTGTTTGTCGGTGACGGCGCGAACCTCGTCGAGCCAGTTGCCGATATCGTCGGGGCCGGACCAGTACTCTCCAACCACGAAAGGGGTAAGCTCCTTACCGTCGCGCTCATAACGATACTTGGCGAGCAGGCCGATCATCCATGCGCCGTAGCCCTTGGCAAAGTCGAAGCGAAAGCCGTCGAAGCGAAGCTCTTCGATGACCATGCGGGCATATTCGAACATGGCGGTGTAGACGCGGGGATTGCGATGACAGAGGTGGGGGAAGCCAGCAAAATTTTCGCCCTCGATCATGACGCGCTCATAGCGCGAGGGATGAAAGCAGTTCCAGTCCCGGGGAAAGCGGCCTGATTTGGGGTTGAACTTCGTCCAGCGTTTCTGGCCATCGATCGGGTTGACCTCTTCTTCGTCTGCTCCGGAGTTGTGGTTGATGACCATGTCGGCATAGGCGGCGATCTTGTTTTCACGGAGGACCCGGATCAGATTCTCCAGCTCGGCGCGATTGCCGTAGAGGGTCTTCACACCGCCCTTCTGGTCGTAGTCGCCGAAGTCGAAGTAGTCGTAGGGATCGTAGCCTGGGGAGCGGGCTTCGGCTCCCTTGCAGATGGGAGGGAGCCAGAGAGCATTGATGCCAACCTTGCCAAGTTCAGGTGCTTTTTCGGCGATGAAGTTCCACCACTCGCCTTCCTTCTGCTCTTTGATGGGAGAATCCCAGTAAAACGCCTGCATCATCACAGCCATCTGATTCTGTTTCCTTTCATTTGTTGCTGCGGCGTACCAGGGCAGGAAGGTCAAGGGCGGTTTTCAGAATGCCCTGGCTTCGCGTAGGTTAGATCACAAGAGAACGCTCGGGTCCTGAGCGTGTCAGATGCAGAGGAAGGACGGTCAGGTTGGTATGACAGAGCCGGGCACACCGCAGTCTCCGTTCCGCACCGCCGGCGGCGCGCTGGTGAACTGGTGGCGCGCGGCGACGCTGGATGCGCTGATCGTCGGCGTGTTGTGGCTCATCGGCCTGGAGCTGATCCGTGTTCCCCTGGCACCGTTCTGGGCGCTGCTGGGAGCGATGCTGCAGATCATCCCGACGTTTGGTGGAATGATCGCGTTGATTGGGCCTGTGCTCTCGGTCGCGTTCGAGGGATCGGACGACTGGTGGAGACTCGGGCTGGTCTTGGGACTCTACGGACTGATCGCGATGCTGGAAGGACTGGTGATCGGCCCCTATGTACTGCACCGCACGACAAAGGTTCCGTGGTGGGCGGCGTTCCTGGGACCGATCGTGCTGGGCATCCTTATCCCGTTCTGGGGAGTGCTGCTGGCGCCGCCGCTGCTGGCTGTCGTCTATGCGTTTCGTGACCGTCGCACGAACCAGGGTTAAGTGATCAGGCGCCGACTTTGTAGCGCGTCTCGGCGAGCCGATAGAGCGGACGCCATACCAGCCGGTTGATAGTAACGACCATGGCAGCCATGACGATGGTGGCGAGCAAAAGGATTTGGAACTTCCCAGAGTCGGTTGCGGCGCTGATGACGGCTCCGAGTCCGACGGTCTGGAGCGTCTGGTTCTTGAGCCGGAAGTACTCGGCGATGATGCTTGCGTTCCAGGCGCCGCCGGACGCGGTGACGAGCCCGGTGATGAGGTAGGGAAAGATTCCGGGAAGGATCAGGGTCTTCCAGCGCTGCACCGTCGTGAAGTGGAAGAGCGCCGCCACCTCGCGCAGGTCGGTGGGGATGGCCATGGCTCCGGCAATGACGTTGAACAGGATGTACCACTGGGTGCCAAGCATCATCAGGAGAATGGAGCCGGTACCGAGGCCGCCTCCGATGCGGATGAGGGCGAGCAGGACGACAGGGAAGAGCGCGGTTGCGGGGACAGAGGCAGCGATCTGGGCGAGCGGCTGCGCGATGCGCGCGAGACGCGGATGGAAGCCGATGGCGACACCGGCAGGGATGGTCCAGGCCGAGGCGAGCAGGAGAGCGGTATTGACGCGAAGAAAGGTTGCAAATGCTCCCTTGAGGATCTCGACGACTTCAGAGCGCCGGACCACGCGGAGTAGCGAGAGAGCGTGAAAAGCAGCGTAGAGGACGCCGGCGACGACGAGGATAAGGACGAGAATTCGGAGGATAGCATTCCAGCGCTCGCGGTTCCTGCGGGTGGCTTCGCTCACGGGCGCAACGGTGGCTGCGATGCGGCGGCGGTTATCGGCCAGGCGCTGATAGATCGACTCCGCGATGGGTTGGATGGTGTGCTGGCGCAGGGTGCGCAGGCCTCGGGAGTGTTGAAATAGGTGCAACAGAGGCGAGTGGACGCGCGACGAGGTCTCCCCCTGTTCGAACTTGAACTTGTTGCTCCAGGCGATCACGGGACGCCAGAGGAGCTGGTCGGTGGCGACGATGATGGCGATCATGGTGACAAGGCCCCAGGTGATGGCGGAGGCATTGCCGGTGCTCGCAGCGGTCTGCAAGTAGGAGCCCAGACCGGGCAGGCGGAAGTCGCGCGGGCCGAGCACGAACATCTCGCAGGCCATCAGGAAGAACCATCCGCCGGCGACGGAGACCATGGAGTTCCAGACGAGGCCGATGGCGGCGTAGGGAAGCTCCAGCTCAAAGAGCCGCTGCCACGGAGAGAAGCGATAGATCGTGGCGGCCTCGCGGAGCTCGCGGGGGATGCTCTTGAGCGAGGAGTAGAAGCTGAAAGCCATGTTCCAGACCTGGCCGGTGAAGATAAGGAGGATAGCCCCCATCTCCACGCCAAGCTGCCGTGTAGGAAAGAGCGCGACCATGGCCAGCATGACTCCGGGGAGAAAGCTAAGCACAGGGATCGACTGCAGGATGTCGAGTCCGGCGATCATCAAGGCTTCGACACGGCGGTTATAGGCCGCGGTGTAGCCATAGGCGATGGCGAAGAAGAGGCTGAGCGCGTAGGCCAGCCAGATGCGGACGATGGAGTAAAAGGCGTAACGCGGAAGGGCACGCGGGCTGAGCGAGATGGTGATCTCGGGCATGGGATGCCCAAACCAGTAGCGGGCCAGCAGAACGACTCCGTAGAAGCAGGCCAGACCGATTCCGGCTACGCAGAGATCGAGTACGAAGGGCCAGCTGCGCTGCAGGACCTGCGAGCGAGCCAGAGTCTCACGGCCCCGGACATAGCTGGAGCTGTCCGGAAGATGGATCATGCCCCGACCTCGGATGCCGGGGTCGAGTCGTTCTCCTGCTTCTCCGGCTGGATGAAGCGGCGGCGGGAGGCGTCGAAGTCGAACAGTTCGGCATAGCGGCCCCAGTTGATGGCGGTCTCGAGCTGGCGAAGGGTTTCCTCTTCGCTGAACTGCTCGTCGAGCATATCGTGGAAGAACTCCTCGGGGACGCTCTTGTCGCTCTTCGCCTCGACAGCGCGGACGATCTGGCGCAGCAGAAGGACGTTTTCGACGGCGGCGATGCGGAAGAGCTCCTTCTGCCGGAGGATCTCGGAGTTGGCGTACTCGGCTCCAGTAGGCGTGATGGCGGCGTCGCCTTCGGTGACCTTGAGAAAGCCGAGAAGCTGTGCGGCGTCGACAATGGGCAGGAGGTCGTCGATCTCGAAGGCGAGATCGTCGGCCAGGCGGTAGATGTCGTCCTTGCCGTTGTGGTCGAGCAGAATCTCGAGCAGACCGGCGATGCCTCCGGGGCGGGCGTGGGGGAGCATCTGGTAGTGCATCTGGCGCTGGTCGCGGACAGGCTTGCCTTCGGGAGTAAGCGGAAGCGCGGGAGGCTTCGCCTCGGGTTGCGTGAGAACCTTGTAAATGTAGTCCACCAGCTGGGTAAAGGCTGCCGCCTTGCGGTCGCGGGGGTGCGCGAGGGCTACCTTGAAGTCGGTGCGCACGTGTCCGGGATTGCGGCCGAGCACAATGATGCGGTCGGCCAGAAGCACGGCCTCCTCAATGTTGTGAGTCACGATGAAGATGGCGCGGGTGGGGATAGTCTTGTTCTGCCACAGCTCCAGCAACTCGGAGCGAAGGTTTTCGGCCGTCAGTACGTCGAGAGCGGAGAAGGGTTCGTCCATGAAGAGGACTTCCGGCTCGACGACGAGGGCGCGGGCGAAGCCGACGCGCTGGCGCATGCCACCGGAGAGCTCTTTGGGGTACGCGGCCTGGAAGCCGTCGAGACCGACGGTGTCCAGCATCTTGAGCGCGCGTTTGCGGCGCTCGGCGGGCTCCAGGCCGCGCGCCTTCAGGGGAGCTTCGACGTTTTCGAGGACGGTCAGCCAGGGAAACAGGGCAAAGCTCTGGAAGACGATGGCGACGTTGACCTCGGCATTGGCGACGGGCTTTTCGTGCCAGTACACCTGGCCTGCGGAGGGTGTGGAGAGCCCCGTGAGCATGCGGAGCAGGGTCGATTTGCCCGATCCAGAGGGACCGAGCAGAGCGACGATCTCGCCTTCACTGATGGACAGGTCCGTGGGCGAGATAACCTGGATGCGGTTCTCGCTCGGCTGTGCATAATACTTCTCGACCTGTTCGGCGCGAATGATGACTTGCTGCATAGAGGTTTGGGTGTGTCAGTGAAAGATGTTGATGGAAATTGACGCGAGCCGTATCACAGGCTCTGCGCCCAAGCGTATCATTAGTTCACAGGGACTATAGTAAAGCGACATCCATCGATCGCATGGCAATGTGATGTTGAATAATTTGACTAATTTAAATGGGGAATATCTTCAAAATGCCCACGACACCAAAACCGAGAGTTCTCGTCGCCGATGACGAACAGGTCATTGCGAACACGCTGGCGATCATTCTGAATCAGGCGGGGTTTGAGGCTCGTGCCGTGTTCAGCGGAGAAAAAGCCGTCGAGATACTCGACAGCTTTCAGCCCGATATGCTGATCAGCGATGTCATCATGACCGGCATGACCGGAATCGAGGCCGCTATTCAGACGCGGCAAAAACTGCCAAACTGCAAAATTCTCCTGTTTTCAGGACAGGCAGCGACTGCTGACCTGCTGGAGAAGGCGCGGGCGCAGGGGCATGAGTTCGAGATCCTCGCCAAACCCGTTCATCCCACCGATCTATTAGCAAAACTACGGAGCTAACGCACGTAATTTGTTCCTGGCACGGTAGCAGATCGCTCAGGCGATCTCTTCCTGTCCGGGAACCGAGTGCCGCTTCCTCTCTTTGATCCGGACGGCCGGAACACCGGCGTAGATGGCCCATGGATCGAGGTTTCGCGTGGCAACCGATCCCAGTCCGAGGACCGCGCCTTCACCCATTTGTACGCCGGGAGCGACTGAGGCCCGGGCGCAGACCCAGCTGTAGGCTCCGAAGCTCATTGCATAGGCCAGTAGAGGAAAGGCAGGATCGTCGTAGTCGTGCGTGGCTCCGCAGACATAGGCGTCCTGCGAGAGAATGGCGTGCGAGTCGAAGGAGATGGGCGCGGGATTGTAGATCTCGGCTCCATCGGCGGCGGTGACCTGATCGGCGCAGACCAGATTCCATGGAGCCCACACCTTCGATTTGGGATAGAAATGGCAGTTTGGGCCCATGGTTGCGCCAAAGAGACGCAATAGGAAGGAACGCCATCCGTGCAGGGGGCGCGGCGAGATGCGGTAGAACAGCGCCCAGCAGAGATTCCACACCAGCCGCCGCAGACGCTGACTCAGCGAAAAGGCGGGCCGCTGATACGGATCGGCTGACGTCTCAGCAGAGATATGTTCGGCCGAGTTGTAGTGAACAGGTCTGGGCATGGCGACTGGGTTCAGGACCGGGTGGAGACTGTTTCTGGCTGGCGGGTCTTCGCCGATTCGAAGAGCCGCATGATGGTCTTTGCGTTCTCGCGCATATCATAGCGCTGCCGGAAACACTCGATCGCGCGTTCGGACATGGCGGCACGGGTCTCGGGTGTTGTGGCGATCCAGCGATCGAGAAGACGCAGCGTGCCCTCCGCGGTGTCGGGCTCCATAAATCCTGCCTGGTCCTTCGCGACATCTTCAGCGATGTTGACCTTGTCGGCAAGCAGCACGGGCCTGCCGCAGCTAAGTGCCTCGGCGACGGCGATGCCGAAGTTCTCCTGATGGGAGGGAAGAACAAAGGCCTCCGAGGCATAGAAGGCGCCCCATTTTGCGTCGCCGGTCAGCATCCCCGGCCAATGCACGCGATCTTCTATGCCTGCGGCTCGGGCCATCTGACGCAACTCCTGACTCCATCCCTGCTGGTCGGGGCCGGCCATGACCAGATTGAGTTCTGGATCTTTCGAAGCGATCTTTCCGAAGGCTTCGATGAGAAGATCACACCCCTTCTTGCGGTGGATGCGCCCGAGAAAGAGCAGGAAGCGCTTGTCGCGGACCTCCGGGCACAGCTCGAAGAAAGCTTGCCGGAGCGCTTGCGAGTCCGCCGGCGGCCCATTGACTCCATAAGGCACGACGTGGGGATTCCAGCGATGTAGCCAGAAACTCTCTTCGGCAAGTTCTTTCTCTGCCTTTGAAGTGAACAGCACGCGATAGGCGTCGCGCAGAACATGGTATTCGAAGGGAATCCAGTAGACCCATTTCTTGAGGTGCTTCAGCCAATAGGCTCGCTTGAAGTATGGATCGAGCATGCCGTGGGTGAAGACCATGTATGGCATCTTGCCGGCCAGCGCCTTTCGTGTGGCGCGGCCATGATACTGCCACAGGCCGTGCACGATGACTCCATCGAAGCGTTTGTAGTTCTCCTGGATCCACGGGACCAGCTTTGGGGTGAAGCCGTAGGTCGATGAGACGGGGCCAAGGGGATATACCGGGAAGTCGAGGGTCTTGAGAAAGTCAGCGGATGGATCATCGAGGGTCGCGACTTCGCCAAAGTAGCCGATGTCGCGATGATGAAGGATCATCCGTACCGACTGGCTAGGGCCTCCGGCCTCCGGACTCAGTGTCCCGATGATGTGCAGAATCCGCATTCGCTGTCCCTGCTCCTGGGGCTACGCTGTGATCTTTTTGGTGACTGCGGCCAGCGCTTTTCGCAGGCCGCGAACGTCTTCCTCATAGCTCCATGTACGGATGCGCTCGAGGCCGCGGCGGCCCATCTCGGCGGCTGTCTCGGGGGTGGCCAGGGTTCTGCGCAGAGCATCGGCGAGCGCCTTGACATCGCCTGCCGGGAAGATGGCGCCCTCGACTCCGTCGGTGATCAGGTCACGCTGGCTGCCGACCTCGTCAGAGACGATAACGGCGCGTCCCGCATTCATCACCTCGTTGACGATCAGGCCCCAGGGCTCATGGCGCGAGGGAAGCACGAAGACGCTAGCCAGATCGAAGAATCGGGGAAGCTCGGACTGGTTCCTGAAGCCGCAGAAGCGGATGCTCTCGAGTCCGCTCTGCTGCGCCGCGTGTTCGAGGGCCTGACGCTGCTCGCCGTCGCCGACGATGACCAGGTAGGGATGCGGCTCGGCCCCGGGAGCAGGAGCGAGAAGTTTGTAGGCCTCAAGCAGATCATCGGCGCGCTTGCGGCCCTGGAGCTTGGAGGCGAAGAGAATGACGGGACGATCCGGTGAGAGATTCAGCTCCTGACGCAGCTCCTCGCGACGTGGCGTGGCCTCCGCGCTGCGCTGCTGGAAGTACTCGTTGTCGACCGCATAGGGCATGAGGTAGAGAGGGAAGTCTTCGCCGAGATAGTAACGCCAGTATTCGCTGTTGAGCGTTCCGATCGGCAGGACTCCGTCAATCATCTGTGCAAGCGCGCGGAAGAAGAGCCGTTTGGCGGCAAGCGTGGTTCCGCTGCGCTCGCGGTCACCCAGCCATGACTCAGCGCGGATCAGCACGGGAATGCCGAGTGCCTTGGCCGCGGTGATGCCGTGCATGGCATTGACATTGGCGTATCCGTGAACCCAGAGCGCATCGAAGGCCGGCCGGTCGCGATCGCCTTTGAGCCGGCGAGCGATGCCGTAGTTCATCGGGGTGATGGGGGTGACCCGGGCGTTGTCCCTGATGACGGGAAGAAACTCATGACGATAGCCTTCCAGCAGAGGCACGTCCCATTTGACGCCCACGCCTCCGAAGCCCGCGTCCTTATACCCTTTGACCGAGAAGTCCGAGCCGAAGAAGACGGTCAGATCAATGTCCGGCTCTTTCGCAATGCGGCGAAGAAGAGGGGCCTGGTACTGGATCGGATGGCTTACAAGATAAGCCAGCCTGATTCTGCCTTTGGTCGTCTCGTGTCGCGAGGCCTGATGGGTCATAGGATTGGTGTTTGATCCTTTGCTTGGAAAGACTAGCGTTGTGTTGCTACGACCAGAAGGGAGGCGAAGCCGAAGAGCGTGGAAAGGCCTCCCGATTTGATAGCGGCCTTCATAAGCGAATTCGGGAGAAAGACGATATCGTCGCTCTGCAGAACCGGGTCGGGATCCTTCCCTTGCAGGACTCGCTTCATATCGAGCCGTACCACGGTGCGGTTGCCCCCGACGGTGCGGATCAGGCGAAGGTCGTTCATCTTACCTTCAAAGCCGGCGCCTCCGACGAGAGCGGACGCCTCCATGAGAGTGAGAGGTGAGTTCTGGATAAGAGGGATCGTCCCGACGTTCTTGAACGATCCCAGCATATAAACGACGCCAGATTTCGCCACGACAATCGTGTCGCCGGCAAAGATGGGAATGTTGCTCTCCTGACTCTTCATGGGGTCGCTGTCGAGTGCGATCACGATCGGTTGTTCGAGGCCGATCCGGTGAATGGTCAACGTACGGCTGGCCTGCGGGGGAAGTCCACCAGCGGCAGTGAGAACGTCCATCAGGCGGCTTTGGCCGACGATCGGGACTACGGTGTGCATCTCACCGGTTACAGTCGCAACCTGGTTGGGTGATTCAGCCAACTGGAGCGTCACCTGCGGATTCCGGTACATTCCGGCCGCGATCAGCTTGTCTGCGATGAGCCTTTCGGCCTGAGGGATGGTAAGGCCCTGAACCTGCAGCCTGCCGATGAGAGGAAGCTGAATGGACCCATCGAGGCTCACGCGTACGACGGGGGCGTAATCCGACGTGGGATAAAGATGTACGGCGATGAGGTCTCCGTGGAAGATATGGAGATCGTGAGCTGCCGGAAAGAGGATCGATGGGTCCGTCGTGAGAGCGACAGGCTCGTTGATCGTGCTCGATTTGGTGAGCGCCGGGCCGTTGAACTGTGCCAGAGCCCCGGACGCGAACATTCCGAGGAGCACGCCGCAGAGGATGCCCGCACGCAGTATCGTGCGAAGGCCGGATCGCCGCATCATGGTTTCACCTCCCCGGAGTCGTCTGTGTCGCGTGAATCTGTTCTGGATTTCCATGTCTGCGCATCGGCTCCAGCGCTGGAGTAGCCGGAATATCCGTAGTAGCCGTAGTAGTCCGGCGAGCTCACATCAACAGCGTTCAACAGAATGCCCTTGATCGGAGCACCGGAGCGGAGTAGAAGGTCGCGGGCGCGGCGAACGATATGCTTGTTCGACTTGCCGTGGCGTATGACGAGAACGACGGCGTCGACATCTCGCGCCAGAATCACGGCATCCGTGACCGACAGCACCGGAGGCGAGTCGATGATGATGTGGGTGTAGATTTCCCCTGCATGATCGAGGAACTGTCGCATCGTCTCCGAGCTCAGCATCTCGGTTGGGAAGGGAGGCGTCGGCCCACCGACCAGGATATCCAGATTGGGTATCTCCGGAACGTTCTGGATCGCCTGCTCCATGGTAGTCGCTCCGGTCAGAAGAGTGGACAGACCGAGCTTCGAGCTTAGTCCGAATCGCTGGTGTACCGTCGCTCTTCTAAGGTCGGCGTCGATCAGGAGAACGCGAGAGCTGCCCTGCGCAAGGATGGTGGCGAGGTTTGTGGAAGCGGTGGTCTTGCCCTCGGAGGGTGTCGCGCTGGTAAGAAGGATGTACTTCGGCGGGTGCCCAGCCGAAGACAGCAACAGCGCGGTACGCAGGGAACGGAAGGCCTCGGCGAACGGAGACTTCGGTTGGGAGAGCGAAATGATGTTGCGCGCGGCGACGCTCTGTCCCGGGATATCTGCGGAGCGCCGGAACCGGGGAATGATAGCCAGCGAGGGCAGTTCGATGATGCTCTCGACCTCGGCGACACTGCGCAGACCAGTGTCCAGACTGTCCAGCAGGAAGGACAGCATGATGCCAGCAACCAGTCCGATGAAGACGTAGGTCAGGACTAAGGTCGACTTCGGTCTGAGGGTGGGAGTTGCCGGCAGGAGAGCGGGATCGACGACATCGATCTCCAGAGACTCAAGGCCGGCTTCGACGCCTGCCGTCCGCAGACGCTGCAACAGACCTTCGTAGAGACTACGGTTCGATTCGAACTCGCGCTGACGAATCGTATACTCCACGAGATCGTCGCGCATCTTGTATGCGTTGTTCTTTTCGGAATCGAGTGCGGCGGCTGTCTCGTCCTCGTTGCTGCGGGCGGCGAGATAGATCTGTTTCGCCTGCAGGACCAGGCGCTGCTGCTCGGTGTTGATCTCTTTGGAGAGCTCTTCGATCTGCGCTCTCTGCGCCTTGGCCTGGGGATGATTTGGCCCCAGGTCGGATTCCATCTGGGCGAGGGCCGCGCGGCCAGTTGCGAGTTGGGCGCGAAGGGTATTCAGCTGCGAGGGAGCCGCGCTCGAGGTAGCTCCATCGAAGGAGCCTTCGATGGTATTCGGATCCATGCCGTTGAGCATGCGATAGTGAGACTCGGCCATGATGCGCGCGATGCGAGCCGCGTTCGCTGCGGTAGAGAGCTGATCGAGCGATGTCGTGATCTGGCTGTGGGTCGGATCGAGACCAAGGATGCCCAGGCGCTTCTGCACATCCAGCATCTGTTCCTGCGATGCCTGGACCTGCTGTTTGAGATCGTCCAGCTGGCCCGAGAGCCAGTTGGAGACCCTCTGGCTGGACGAGAAGCGAGTCTCGTAGCTGCGCTGGATATAGGCGGTAATGACCTTGTTGACAATATCGGCGGCCAGCTTGGGGCTCAGCGACTGGTAGCTGATGCGGATGATCTCCGTCTTCTGAACCTGGCTTATCTTCAGTCCTACCAGCAACTGATGAACAATCCTTTGCCGGACACCCGGGTCGTCGAGCGATGCGCGCGGTTTGGGAGCTGGTCCCCCGAGAAAGTCAGGGTTGTTGGCAAGGTCCATCGCGCGCGCAACCGTCAGCATCAGGGAGTCGCTCTGCAGAATGGCGACCTCAGTGAGCATGCGCTGGCCGGAGTCTCCTCCGGTAAGAGACTGAACAGCACTGACCTTGTACTCATTCGAAGAGCCGGAGCGGACCTGAATGCGGCCAAAGGCCTCGTAGATACGAGGCTGCGTTTCGGCAGCATAGATGCCGTAGATCAGGCCCAGCAGGACGAAGGCTAACAGGACTCTCTTGCGTTTCCGCAGGGTAACCAGCGTCTCGGAAAGAGTCGAGTCGGTTACCGCCGTGCTGAATGCGGGGGGAGTAGTCTCAGATGCGCCGCCCGTGGGGGGAGGAGTCTGCGCGCTTTGGGGACCCATTGCGTTTAGTCTACAAGAAACATTGCTAGGGAAAGATAAATAAATAAACGTAACTCTTTCGTATCACCTGAAAAGCCAAGAGTTCAGATATCCTTAAGCCTGGAGGCGAATCTCCCCAAATAACTATGAGCAAATCTATTCCTATCGCTGTGGTCGGTTCTGGATACGTTGGTCTGGTGGCAGCTGTCTGCTTTGCAGAGATGGGCCATCCGGTCATCTGCGTCGATAACGATGAACGTAAGGTCGCTGCCCTCCAGGGAGGCGACACTCTCATCCACGAACACTACCTGCCGGAGCTGCTGGGCCGGTACCGCAACGATCGGGTCCGCTTCACCACTGACCTGGCCGAGGCAACTCGCGAATGCGATGCCATCTTCATTGCCGTGGGTACCCCGCAGAGCGAGAGCGGCGACGCCGATCTCTCCTATGTCGAGGCGGTTGCCTGTGAGATCGCGCGCTCTTTGACCAGCTACAAGGTCATCGTGGAAAAGAGCACGGTTCCCGTTTATACAAATGAATGGATCAGCCGCGCTCTCGAGAGGAACGGCGTGGAACGGCATCTGTTCGATGTTGTCTCCAATCCCGAGTTCCTTCGCGAGGGTACGGCCGTTGCCGACTTCCTCCACCCCGACCGCATCGTCGTCGGTGCCGACAGCGAGCGTGCCGGAAACCTTCTTCGCAACATCTACGCTCCGCTCACCAGCGGGGAGTACTATCAGCGCGCGGATGGTATCCCAGGCATGTGCAGCGCCTCGGCGCCTCCTCCGCTGCTGACCACTTCGACCAAGAGCGCGGAGATCATCAAGCATGCCTCCAACGCTTTTCTGGCGCTGAAGATCTCCTTCATCAACGCCGTATCCAACCTATGCGAGGCGACCAACGCCAACGTCGAGCAGGTCGCACAAGGCATGGGGCTGGATACGCGCATCGGTCCCAAGTTTCTTCGTCCCGGCATTGGCTATGGCGGTTCCTGCTTTCCCAAGGACGTCGCGGCCTTCCGTTCTGTCGCCGATCAGCTTGGCATCGACTTCAACCTGTTGACCGAGGTCGAGAAGATCAACGCTCTGCAGAAGAAGCGTTTCGTCAGCAAGGTGCGCTCCGCGCTCTGGAACCTCCGGGGCAAGAAGCTGGCGGTGCTTGGCCTCGCCTTCAAGGGCGACACTGACGATATCCGCGAATCTCCGGCCATCGAGATTGTTCGCATGCTGGTGAGCGAAGGTTGCAGCATCACGGCCTACGATCCTGCCGCGATCGAGCGCACCCAGCAGGTTCTGCCTGCCAGCAACAATGTGCGTTACGTCGACGATGCCTATGAGGCGGCGAATGATGCGGATGCCCTGCTCATTCTCACCGATTGGCAGGAGTTCGCCGATCTCGATCTGCGCCGCATCAACCAGTCGCTCCGTTATCCCATCGTCATCGATGGACGGAATCTCTATGACCCGGCTGTGATGAACGATCACGGCTTTACCTACCTGAGCGTGGGGCGGCCGCCGGTTCACCCGGTTCGCGATCTGGCAGCTCCCTCGAAGGCATAAGCAAGAGGGATCGTCTCCAGCGACTCAGCAGCGACGCCCGGACGGGTTCATGTGTTCGATCTGAATCCGTCCGGGGCTGCGGACTCGCTTAAGACTCTGCGCAAACGATACAAAGCTAGAAAGGCGGACTATGGCGTCTCAGATTATTCTCGTCACGGGTGCGGCCGGATTCCTCGGCTCTCATCTCTGTGACACTCTGCTGGCCGAAGGCCACACCGTCATCGGTGTCGACAATCTCTCGACCGGCAAGACGGCCAATCTCGATCACCTTTCCTCCGAGTCCCGCTTCCGCTTTCTGGAGCAGGACATCACCCGTGCTTTCGATCCAGGCCACGTGGATTATATCTTCAACTTTGCCTCGCCTGCAAGCCCGGTCGACTACACGCGCCTGGGCATCGAGACACTGCAGGTGGGCTCGGCCGGCACGATCAACACCCTTGATATCGCCCGCAAATACAACGCGGGTTTTCTTCACGCCTCCACCTCGGAATGCTATGGAGATCCCGAGGTGCATCCGCAGGTGGAGACCTACTGGGGCAATGTCAACCCCATCGGGCCGCGATCGGTGTACGACGAAGCGAAGCGATTCTCTGAAGCAGCCATCATGGCCTATCACCGCTATCATGGCGTGAACACGCACATGGTCCGCATCTTCAATACCTATGGCCCCCGGCTGCAGGCCAACGATGGAAGGGTTATCTCAAACTTCATGATCCAGGCGCTGCGCGGCGACCCGTTGACGATCTATGGCGATGGCTCCCAGACGCGTAGCTTCTGCTATGTCTCCGATCTGATCGATGGCATCGTTCGTCTCTCCCGCTCCGACGAGCATCTTCCTGTGAACATCGGAAACCCCGATGAGTGGACGATCCTCGAGTGCGCGAAGGAGATCCTCGCCGTAACCGGATCGCGTTCGGAGATCGTGCGCATGCCTCTGCCGCAGGACGACCCCACGCGCAGGCGTCCGGATATCACCCGCGCCCGCACTCTGCTGGGATGGGAGCCGAAGGTTCCACTGCGCGAAGGGCTGGAGCGTTCACTCGATTACTTCCGCTCCAGCATCGCGGTCACTTCATAAAGATCCGCAAACTTAACGCGGAAGGTGCTGCAGCTTCGGATACCAGGTCAGCTGGAACGAAGCTGTGGTGTTCTGCTGATAGCCGCTCCTGTAGATCGGCGCCTTCCAGCCTTCATACTGCACCCACGACTTCAGTTCAACTTCGTGTCCGAAACGTTTTACCACGCTGACCTTGAACTGGTTCTGCGTCGTGCCCAGAGGAATGAAGTCGCCAGGAGTCTTCTTTCTCATATATTCGAGCTGCACCCACTCGTCTCCGGAGAGATGGTAGGTCAGCCATGCCTGGCCGCCCTTGGCCTCGCGCCCCATCCAGTCGCCCATGATGATGCCCTTGTTGGTGTAGCCCTGTACCTGGACGACCTCCCAGTAATTGAACTGGCCGGCGTGGCTTGGGCCCACGTCAGGATCCATGTTCACCGCTTCCACCCTGAGGTCCATCTTCTTCAGTCTTCCAGGGAACTGCGAGAGGAACAATCCGGTCCGGTAAGAGGCACGGCGCGGCGCGCTGATGGGAGTCACGTCGTCATGCGCGATCGCTTCAGCGTAGAGCGTGGCGTACTTGCGAACGAAGGGAAGCCGGTAGGAGAAGTTGAAGTCACTGTAGCGGGCTCCAGGATCATTTCGCGAGAACTTCTCCGATGGCTTGGTGTCCTGCGTGTCGAAGAAGCCCTTCAGGAAGGTATGCAATGTGACTGGAGCATGCCCCGCTCCTCCGAAGATGATCGTCCTCTGGAAGCCGAACTCGAAGTCCTTCGTTGGCCGGAAGGAGAACATCTCCGAGTGCGCATAGGGGCTGTTCGGCGAGGTGTGGCCCTTCAGGCTGCCATAGAAGAAGTCATAGCGCACTGGTCCCATCACCTTGGAGACAAATGGAATATATAGCGGCTCGACCCGGTTGATGCGGAAGGAGTAGATGTTTTCGGCGTTGTTGGACCATGCCAGCGATCCGCCCATTCCTGGCCCAAGCCACGCATCGTTCTTGCCGCCTGAAATCTCGTGACCCAGCAGATGGAACGACAGCGACGCCTCTACCAGGCGGAACTGGTTCTGCGCTGCGAGCGGCCCCTCCGGAATCGTGTCCTGCGGACGATTGGGAGGAGCATAGGGATAGGCGAAGTCCTGCTTGGCCAGCATGTCGGAGAGCGCGAGGGAGTACCCGGGGCCTGACGGAGAGTGCTGGTATTCGCCGCGGACGTAGAGCGAGAAGCGCCCCAGCTCATTCAAGGTCGAAAATCCGGTGATGTTATTGAAGCCGTTGTCGTAAGGACGGCCGTAGTCGTTCATGATCGTCTGGCCAAGGTGGAAGCTGTCACGCAGCACCGGGCCGCCGATCCCCGTAATCCTCGTATAGACCGAGTGAAGACCATAAACGGCGCCACGGTCGATGTTGCCGGATGGAATCTCGTCTTCGAACTCGCGCAGCAGCTTCGCCAGAGTCTCCTGCGCCTCCTCGTTATTGCTGTCCATGATGTCCGGCTGCGACTTCTGCAGCATGTGAAGCGCGCTGCGCCGGGTCCACGGCCGCATCCCGATGAAGGCCGAATCGAGAAAGCCCATCGAGTACAGCCGCATCATCTGCGGGTAGACCCAGTTATCCATGGGGATATAGGCCGAGCCCAGGGCGTCAGTCTTCGGTTTCTGCGCTTCTTCCGTGTCGTATCGAGGATAGGCCCCTCCAGGGCCGTCAGGAGGAGGCTGTGGGGTGGAAGGAGCCGTCGTCGGTGGCGCCTGCGATGGCTGAGTACCAGCAGGAGGAGCCGTCTTCTGCCGGTCGGGATCGTAGGGTGGAAGCGCTGGAATCTGCTGCGCCGCCGGAGGTTGTGCGGCGGTCGTCGTTGGGGAGGGGGAGGTCTGGGCGAATCCTGCAGAGATCGTTCCTGCGAACAGACCGAAGACAAAAAGAAAAGGTCGAATCTGCAATTGCACCTCAAGTGGCCCGAAGGCTCGCCTGTCCCAAGTGTAATTGCCCGCCGGGGACCGAGCCGATTCTGTAAATAGACTATGTACGCTTGGATGCGGTCTGCTTATGAAAAAGCCGCTTGCGCGCCGTCTTATCAGCCTGATCGAACCAGGTTCGGTCGCAAATCCTGCGATCCAGAAGAAACTCCTTCAGATGCTCCAGCGGATCATCATGGCCGCCGCGCGCGCTCTCTGGATTCCAGCCTACCGACTCGATCAGCACCGGGCCATCGCCTCCGCGAGTCCTGCCGAGCGACTCTTGCGTGACCCGGTAGAGTGCGACCGCATCGCATGCGTCAACGGGAATTCCCGGAACGCCCACGGCCCGAGCGACCACGTAGGCGGCCGAACGTTGCGCCTCCTTCTTTCGCGAGCCCTTGCGGGCAAGTACGACGAACAGGATAGGCAGTTCGAGCTTCGCCGCCGGAGCAAGAACTCTGCGCCATGCGGCACGCGTCATCTCTTCCTTGTAGGCATAAGCCACAACGATGCCCTGACGCCTCTGCGCCTTCAAGGCAAGCGCCGCTCCCACTGCAAGACGCAGCCGCTCTTCTTCATCCGCGGCGGATCGCAGGATCCTGTTCGCTCCAGCCCCCACCAGCACCTTTTCGTGGTCTGCCTTCGCGCGCGAAAGTCCACGCAGAAGGGAAGCGGCATCTCCGCCAAGAAGCAGCCCCAGGCCTGCCGCGGGCTTCGGATCGCTGACCAGGTCGTCCTGTCCCAGGTCGATCGTCGTGCTTACCCGCACAGCCTCCTGTCCTCGAATCGTGGCGATGCGCCTGGCTCCCTTGAGCCCCGCCTGTCGTGCCGTGGCCTCGTCGAGCAGTCTTGCTTCCAGCATCTTCGTATACATCTGCCGCAGCTTTGCATTTGGCACCAGCGGATTCTCGCCGGTCTCCCCCACAGTCTTTGCCGTCATCGTTCTCCCGATCTCCTCGCTATACACCGAGAGGGTCCCTTGGGGAACCCTCTCGGCTCAAACCACCGCAAGTAAATTATGCCTTAGCCGGATCGATCGCTTCAGTATCCAGCCCGAGCTCGGCCAGTGCCTTCTGCGCCGTCTTCGGCTTGACCTTGCCATCGCGCGCCAGCCTCGACAGCGCCGCGCCCGCAATCGCTTCGGCGCTCACCTCGAAGTGCCGCCGCAGATGCTCGCGATTATCGCTGCGTCCGAAGCCATCCGTTCCCAGCGCCACCAGACGCGTCGGCAGCCATGGAGAAAGCATATCCGGCACCGACTTCATGTAATCGCTTGCCGCGATAATCGGTCCCTTCGTGCCCTCGAGCGTCGTCTCCAGATAGCTCTTCTTCAACGCCTCGGCAGGATGCAGACGGTTCCACCGCTCCACTGCAAGAGCGTCGCGACGAAGCTCCGTGTAGCTGGTCACGCTCCACACGTCGGTCTGCACGTTGTACTTGGTCGCCAGAATCTCCTGCGCCCGCAGCACCTCGTTCAGGATCGGTCCCGATCCAAAGAGCTGTGCCACGGCCTCGCCCTTCGGGGCTGGACGGTACTTGTACAACCCGCGCAGAATGCCCTCGGTAACGCCCTCGGGCATCGGGGGCATGGCATAGTCTTCGTTGTACATGGTCAGGTAGTAGAAGACGTCCTCACCGTTCTCGTACATGCGACGCAGGCCGTCCTGAATAATGACGGCCAGCTCGTAGACGTAAGCCGAATCGTATGTCAGGCAGGTCGGCACCGTGCTCGACAGCACAATGCTGTGGCCGTCCTGATGCTGCAATCCCTCGCCAAGCATCGTCGTGCGGCCCGCAGTTCCACCCATCAGGAACCCCTTGCCGCGCGAGTCCGCAAACGCCCACGCCATGTCGCCGATGCGCTGGAAGCCAAACATCGAGTAGTACATATAGAAGGGAACCATCGGCAGGTTGTAGTTCGCATACGCCGTACCAGCAGCCGTGAACGAAGCCATCGAGCCCGCCTCGGTGATGCCCTCCTCGAGGATCTGGCCATTCTTCTCCTCGCGGTAGCTCAGCAGCATGTCCGAATCATGCGGAACATACTTCTGCCCCTCGGGAGCATAGATTCCCACCTGCTTGATCACCGACTCGAGACCGAATGTACGGCCCTCGTCCGGCACAATCGGCACCACCAGCTTGCCGAACCCGGGATCCTTCAGCAGATGCCGCAGAAGACTCACGAAGCCCATCGTCGTCGATACAGCACGGTTGCTCGATCCGCTCGTCCACTCCTTCAGCGTCTCAAGCGCCGGTGCCTTGAACTCGATCTTCGCAACCTCCCGCTTGGGCAGGTATCCGCCCAGGGTCTGGCGGCGCTCATGCAGGTACTTGATCTCCGGAGCCGACTCCTCCGGACGGAAGAACGCGCCTTCCTTCGCGGCCGCCTCCGTCACCGGGATATCGAAGCGCTGGATGAAATACTTCAACGACTCATCGGTCAGCTTCTTCTCCTGGTGCGAGGCATTGCGCGCCTCAGTCGAACCCAGACCGTAGCCCTTGACCGTCTTTGCCAGAATGACCGTCGGGCCGCCCTTGTGCTCCAGGGCTCGCTTATAGGCGTTGTAGATCTTCCCCGGGTCGTGCCCGCCGCGATGCAGACGAGCCAGATCCTCATCCGTCTTGTCTTCGACCAGCTTCAGCAGCTCCGGATACTTCCCGAAGAACTCCTTGCGCAGATAAGCTCCACCCTTCGCCTTGAAGGCCTGGTAGTCACCATCGACGCACTCTTCCATTCGCTTCAGCAGCAGTCCCTGGTGGTCGCGCTCGAACAGCTCATCCCAATCCGAGCCCCACACCACCTTGATCACATTCCATCCCGCGCCGCGGAACATGCCCTCCAGCTCGTCGATGATGCGCTTGTTGCCGCGCACCGGGCCGTCGAGCCGCTGCAGGTTGCAGTTCACCACAAAGATCAGGTTGTCCAGCTTCTCGCGCGCGCCCAGCGAGATCGCGCCCAGTGTATCCACCTCATCCGTCTCGCCGTCGCCGACGAACGCCCACACCTTGCGGTCGCTCTTCTCAATCAGGCCGCGATTCTCCAGATAGCGCATGAACCGTGCCTGGTAGATCGCATTCAGCGGCCCGATGCCCATCGACACCGTGGGAAACTTCCAGAAGTCCGGCATCAGCCATGGGTGCGGATAGCTCGAAAGTCCCGGCTCGCCGCGCAGCTCGTGGCGGAAGTTCTTCAGACGCTTCTCGTCAAGGCGGCCTTCGACGAAGGCCCGCGCATAGACGCCCGGAGAGGCATGTCCCTGGAAGTAGACGAAGTCGCCGGGCAGGTCGCTCGCGCCCGCGGCACTCTGGTACTTCGCATGGAAGAAGTGGTTGAACCCCACCTCCAGCAGCGTCGCCAGTGACGAGTACGTCGAGATGTGGCCACCGATGCCGGGGTCCTTCTTGTTCTGCGCGTGCACCATCGCCATCGCGTTCCAGCGGATCAGCGCCTCGATCCTGCGCTCGAGGTGTCGGTCGCCGGGATAGGGAACCTCATCGTGCTTCGGAATGGTGTTCAGGTAGGGAGTCGTCAGCTCGCTCGCCACCGGAACTCCGGCTTCGCGGGCCCGCGTGCGCAAAATCTCCAGCAGCTCGGCGCTCTGTTCCCAGTCATTTGCCACCACTTCATCGAAGGCTTCAATCCACTCTGAAACCTCGGCGGCAAAATCAACCTGTGCGGGCGTCTCCAGCTTCGTTGTCATAAGCGGTCCTTATCTCCCTATTCCTCCACGAACATACTTTGGGTGGAGAAGACTAACCATATCTAAGATAATCGCCAAAGCCCACAGTCGTCACCCACGGGGAAAATTCCCGTGCGAAAACCGGATTATCCCTCACTTCGGCCATCTGCTCTGAGCCGTCACAAAACCTCGATTGCGAGGCTGGCAAAAGCCTGAAGTTACGGGGTAAGCCGGCGCTTCGCTGATTCAGTCACAAGGGTCGGTTCAGAGGAGCCTTCTTTCAGCGAAGTGCCGGTTTGCTGCCTGGAACGCGCAAGCTGGAGATACCAGAAGAGGCGATTCGCGGCATCTTCCGGCGATAGACCACCGTTCCTGATATTCGAAAGACAATTGCGATCGGCGTCTGTACGGTTCGGGTGAGGAGACCATGTCAGATACGCGCCCATGCTGTCCGGGGAGGAGAGTCCCGGCCGCTCACCGATCAGGATCAGGCTGCAACTCGCTCCAAGACCAGAACCAATCGCATCGGAGATACCGACCCTACCCTGTTGGACGAGCGTGAGAGGAGCGATGGTCCAGGCATCCGCGAGGAGCTTAGGGAGCAGATGGGCGAGCACGGGGATGGCGTTCCGCTCAATGGCCAAAGCTGAGAGTCCGTCGGCGATGGTGATGGCCAACTCGCAGGAGGCCGGGCGAAGCAACGCGGCAGAGTCGGGGTGGAGGGTACGGCCGAGGTTCGGCTGGCGAAGATAAGCGGTGCGATCGGGTGCGTTGCTTCTCACCTGGATCACCGCAATGGAGGCTTGACCAAGGTTGGGAAGCTCGTTGACAAGACGCTGCGTAAATGAGGGCAGATGAAGCGCGGCATGGACAGCATCCCGTGCCTGAGCATGGGCAAGCTCGAAGTTGAGCACCTCTTCCGTGGCAATACTGTTGCCTGTCGTTGGCAGGGAGACGCGGGCGGGAGTCAGGTCGCGCAGACTTGGACGAGAGGTTTTGACGAGGCGTGACATCGCGTTCGCTACTGTCCTGTGAGCAGGTGCGGTTGAAGGGGCTCTGAGAGTTGGTGAGGCATATCGCTTGCGAGCCATGCTTCGAACTCGGGCGATGGGCGAAGGCCAAGCGTGGAGCGAAGGTAAAGGGCATCGTGAAAGGAGGTGCTCTGATACTGAAGCATGATGTCGTCGGCTCCGGGAACGCCCATGATGTAGTTCACGCCCGCCGCACCCAGAAGGGTCAGCAGCGAATCCATGTCGTCCTGATCGGCCTCTGCATGATTGGTGTAGCAGACATCGCAGCCCATCGGCAGGCCAAGAAGTTTCCCGCAGAAATGATCTTCGAGCCCGGCTCGCAGGATCTGCTTGCCATCGTAAAGGTACTCAGGACCGATAAAGCCGACCACCGTGTTGACCAGCATGGGGTCGAAGTGGCGAGCAACCGCATAGGCGCGAGCCTCGCAGGTCTGCTGATCGACGCCGTGATGAGCATTCGCCGAAAGCGCGCTGCCCTGACCGGTTTCGAAGTACATGACGTTCTGACCAATGTCACCGCGGCGAAGTTCGGATGCAGCCTGGTTCGCCTCAGTAAGCAAAGCCAGATTGATACCAAAGGAGGTGTTGGCTCGCTCCGTTCCGGCGATGGACTGGAAGACAAGATCCACGGGCGCACCTTGTTCAAGCGCCGCAAGCTGAGTGGTGACGTGAGCGAGAACGCAGCTCTGAGTCGGGATAGAGTATCGCTGTCGGATCGAGTCGATCAGCCGAAGAAGTTTTATCGTGCTGGCGACGTTATCGGCGGCAGGATTGATTCCTATTACAGCGTCGCCCGACCCTAGAAGCAGGCCGTCCACAATCGCAGCCGCGATACCAAGTGGATCGTCTGTAGGGTGATTGGGCTGCAGCCGGGTGGAAAGGCGGCCCTGCATGCCTACCGTCGTGCGAAAGCGTGTGATGACACGGATCTTGCGAGAGACGGCGATAAGATCCTGCACGCGCATGAGCTTGCAAACCGCCGCTGCCATCTCGGGCATCAGGCCCGCGGAGAGAGAGGTCAGGAACTCCGGGGTAGCCTCGTCGGAGAGTAACAGGTTGCGGAACTCGCCTACGGTGAGATTCGCAACGGGGGCAAAAGCGGCTGCATTCTTCGTATCGAAGATCAGACGAGTGACCTCATCCTCTTCGTAAGGGATGATGGGCTCTTCCAGAAACGCGGCGAGAGGAAGATCCGCAAGGGTCATCCGTGCGGCAACCCGCTCTACAGAGCTGCGCGCGCTGATGCCCGCGAGCTCGTCTCCGGAGCGGGCAGGAGAGGCCTTCGCCAGCAGGTCTTTGAGGCCGTCAAAGTTATAGGTGACACCGTCGATGCTGTGACGGAGAAGCATGGAGATTCTCTCCGGGGTGCTGCTGAACGGAGTCTATCAACGAAACTTTTCCTCTACGTTGAATAATCCGCATTGATTCGCACGTACTGCTCGGTCAGATCGCAGGTCACGAACCTGCATTCTCCGGTGCCCCGGCCCAGGTCCAGGGTGATGGTGTAATCCCTCTGTTGCATTACGGCGTGCGCGCGGGCCTCGTCGAATCCGGCCGCCCGCATCCCGCCCTCGTACACCGGCTCCTCGCCAATCCGTATCGTCACCTTCGCCGGATTAAACTCCACGCCCGAGTATCCGGCGGCTGCCATCAGGCGCCCCCAGTTCGGGTCCGCGCTCGACCATGCCGTCTTGCACAGAGGTGAATGCGCAATCGACTTTGCCACCTGCTTTGCATCCGCTTCGCTGAGCGCTCCTTTGATGTGCAGCGTCACCACGTGGGTTACGCCCTCGCCGTCGTCGACGATGGCATAGGCCAGCTGCTCGCACACCCTGGCCAGAGCATCGGCAAAGCTTGCTCGCGAGCGGTCGTTCAGCTTCACGCCGCTCGCCCCACTGGCTAGCAGAAGCACGGTGTCGTTCGTCGAGGTGTCCCCATCGATCGAGATCGAGTTGAAGCTCTTGTCTACTGCCGGCGGCAGCAACTCACGCAGCTGCGCGCTCTCCGCCGCGATATCGGTGAACAGATAAACCAGCATCGTCGCATGCGGAGCCACCGGCGCTCCCAGCCGCGGATGGATCATCCCCGCGCCCTTTGCCGCCCCGAAGATCCGCGCTTCCACTCCATCGACCACAAAGGTCGCCTGAACCGTCTTCATGTGGGTGTCGGTGGTCATGATGGCCCGCGCAAAAATCTCGGCATGCTCCGCCGTCGAGCCCAGAGCCGCCTTCAGCCCGGGCAGCGCCGCTACGACCTTGTCCGCCGGAAACGGAACCCCGATGATGCCGGTCGAGGAAGGGAAGACCTCGTCGAAGACGCACCCGAAGGTCTCTGCTGCAGCTACGCAGGTCCTATCGCAGGCGTCGATCCCAGCCTGCCCGGTGGCGCAGTTGGCGTTCCCGGCGTTCACCAGCACCAGGCTCACCCGTCCTCCGGTCGTGCCCATATGCTTGCGCCCCACAGTTACGGGAGCAGCCACAACCTGATTGGAGGTAAACATTACCGCCGCCTGAGCTCCCGCCGGGACTCGTGTAACGGCTAAATCCAGGTTTCCACTTGCTTTAATGCCAGCCTTGACCGCGCCCCACTCAAATCCACGGGGCAAGCTCCCACTCAACTCCGTCGTGCTTTCCATAAACCTACTTTATCAATCCTGGAGGAGGTCACCCCCTCCCCCCTACCTATTTGAGGCAAAGTCTTCCAAACATGAGGCTTAGGCTTGGACCTCCTGCTGTTTTGGTGTAGCGAAAAACCCCGGATGACCGGGGCTTTTGTTTGACTGCTCTCTTTAATTCTAGCAACTGGACAGGAACTAATAGGCAGCGAGGATGTCTTTTGGTTTGTGTTTGTTAGGGGGCATTGGCACTTGACAAAGGAGAAGACCGAAGCATTGGCGGTAGAGAAGCGGATTTCTCCGCTCCGCAGGACGGTTAACCCGTCCTGCTTCGGTCGGGATGACACATTTGTGATGGGAGTTTCAGACTCACCGCACTAGAAAGAGACCGGAATCGTCCTGCCCTCCGCGCTGCTCTCCCGCGCCAGCTCCAGCAGCCGGATAACCCGGTAGCCGTCCTCCGATTTGACCTCCAGCGGGGAGACGCCAAGGATTGCATCGCGGACATTCGCGTAGTAGCCGCGGTAG
>DATHJA010000280.1:0-4406 GCA_035316475.1 Edaphobacter sp.
ATGGGCCGCGGCTGGTTCTACTATGTCGGCATCGGCTCCATCCTTCTGGTGCTCGCACTTTCGGCCAACACGTCCTATGCCGACTTTCCACGGCTTACGCGGGCAATCGCTCAGCGCGACTATCTGCCGCATGTCTTCAAGATTCGCGGGCGCCGCCTGCTGTATTCGCACGGCATCGTTGCCCTGGTAGGCTTCACAGCGGCTCTTCTGATCGTCTTCGGTGGTGTTACCGATCGCCTCATCCCGCTCTTTGCCGTCGGAGCCTTTCTGGCCTTTACGCTCTCCCAGGCCGGGATGGTGGTGCACTGGAAACGCCAGACCGGCCGAGGACGCTATCACCGCATGATCGTCAATGGCGTGGGAGCCTTTGCGACCGGGGCGACGCTGGTGGTGGTGCTTGTGGCGAAGTTCCGGGAAGGCGCCTGGGTCACAGCAATTCTGATACCCGCATTGATGCTGCTGATGATTGGTGTCAAGCGTCATTACCGCGGCGTCTCGAACGAGATCGTCATCGACCGCCCCATTCAGATTGGAACTCTGACCGAACCTCTGGTTGTAGTCCCTCTGGATCGCTGGACGCGCATCACCGAAAAGGGGCTTCGCTTCGCAATGAAACTCAGCGACCAGATCCAGGCAGTTCATGTAGACGCGGAGGAATGCCGGAATGAAGTAGAAGCGATGTGGCAGCGCAATGTGGTGGATCCACTCCAACAGATCGGAAAGCCCGTTCCGCAGCTTGTCTTTCTATCCTCACCCTATCGCTTTGTCCTGATGCCTCTCGTAGAGCACATCCTTCAGCTTGAGCATGATCACCCGGATCGCCAGATCGCGGTTCTTGTCCCCGAACTCGTAGTGAAACACTGGTGGCAGACTCCATTGCACAATCAACGCGCTCAGCTGCTTAAGCTGCTTCTGCTGATGCGTGGGAATCAACGCATCATGGTCATCAATATTCCCTGGTATCTGAAGTAGCGAAGAGCCGGCTACGAGTGTCTCAGACGATCTTCTTGCGCATAAACAGGGTCGCCTGCGGATTGTCGTTGTAGCGTTCGCAGAGCCGGTATCCCCGCCGCTCATAGAGAGCAATGGCGGCCTTCAAGTCGTCGTAGCTGTCGAGGTAGATCCACTCGATGCCCTGGCTGCGCGCGAACTCCTCCTGTGCATCGAGAAGTCGATCGGCGATATGGTTTCCGCGTGCGGACGGTTTTACGTAGAGCCGCTTGCATTCGCTGGCATGTGGGATGGATGGAAGCCTGCGCAGGATCACGCATCCTACAACCTCGTCTCCCTTGTAAGCCAGCCACATTCCCGAGCCGGACTCTTCGAGCATCTTCTGAAGGCTTCCGGGACGGTCACGCTGCACGACATGAACCGCTTCGTAGTACTCCTGAAGGATGGCGAGCGCCTCGCCCTTCACGGCTGTCAGACGCTCGATGCGGATCTCCGGGATCGGATCTCTTCCCAGGATCGCGCGGACTTTGTGGAGCGATGCGACGAGCTCGTGGCGGTCAGCGGAGTTCATGTTGGCAAGCATCTTCTTCAACTGCGAGGTGGACAGGGCATTGAGGCGGGCGACGGCTCTTTCTCCCGTCGCGGTGAGTGTAAGCTGCTTCTCCCGGCCATCGGCCGTGGAGGTCGCCCGGCGCAGGAGCTTCTTCCTGGTCAGCGCGGCCAGCAGGCGGCTGATATAGCCTGCGTCGAGTTCGAGGGTGTCTCGCAGAGCGGATGCAGTGGTAAGCGGGTGGGAGCCTATCTCGTACAGGATGCGCGCTTCGGTGAGGGAAAACTCGCCGTCGAGATGACGCCTGCGGAGAAGACCGAGCCTCGCGGTATAGAAGCGGTTGAATTCGCGCACCGCAGAGATCTGTTCTTCGATCCTGGGATCGGAGATGGGCTCGAGGATGTCAGCGGTCGCCATGAGGCCAGATTAACTATAAACAGTTGCTTTTGGCAACTATTTTAGAAACAGCCCAACACCTGATTCTTCCTCCCGAAGACGAGGGGACTTTCTACCGTGCCGGGCTGCGCGCAGCCTGAAGATCCTGACCGAACATGCGGGACAGATCGTTGGCGAGATCGACTCCCCTGGGATCGGTGTAGGTTCCCAGCTGTCCTTTCAGCTCGGCATCGGTCTTCCGCGACTCGTCCGCGCAGGGGGTCGCGGTGACGTAAGAAGCCGTATACCCGATGGTGCGCTTGCCGAGCGTCTGCTCCTGAATGACGACATGGAGGGCACGATCGGCAGCAGCGGGGGTATCGACGATCTGGACTCCATTCAGGGCCTTGATCGCCTGCAGGATCTCGGTCGCCCTCTGGCCCGTGGGATCGTCGCCAGCGACGGTGACGAGGACGCGGGTTGTGCCGGGCTGCGCGGCGGTAGCCGGACCGCAGGTGAGGATATGCCTCCGGGGATCGCCGGAGATATTGTTCTTCGCTGCGCTTACCAGAGCGTCGAGCTGGGCCTTCGAGAGCCGGTTGAGCCCGACCAGACGGAAGCTGTCCTCCTGGACCCCAAGATACCGCTGCACATCGGGAGTCCAGGCGGCGGATCCAGGAGGGGCGGCCTTGGCCTTGGCGGAGGTTTTGGCCTTCGGGGCCGGGGCGGTCTGGGGCTGAGTTTGGGCCACTGCGGCGTGCCCCGTGAAGACTCCGCTGACGATCGGGAAAAGTAAGATCAGGGAAAAGAAAAGGCCTTTATTCATTGACCTTGGCTCCAAGCTTGAACTGGGTACGGAACCCGGCAGAAAAAAGAAAAGCAGAAGGCCGGACAAGCAGGACACCACAGGAGGCGGCACGAAACAATCCTGGCTGACGATCGCGATGGAGAGGCAAAACCTCCGCATCGGGCCTGATATCACGCTCCCTTGTCTTGCCGGTTCTTGTCAAGTCCAATAGCGGGCGCAGATATGACAAGGATATAGACGAGTAGAATCGAGAGAGCGCATCGGCGCGCTCCCTTCGACGGGCGGGCAGGTAGAAGCAAGCTTCCGTCCGGTACCCTTCATGACGACCACCACCACATCGGCGCATCCCGTCCGCACGCTTCATGAGCAGGTGACTGCGCTGGAGGCGGCGATCACGCTCTGCGTGGCCTCTCCGAAGATGCGGCCCGTCCACCGGCTGCGAACGATGACGCGACGCATCGAGGGTCAGCTTGCCCTGCTTGCACTTCTGCCCGGGGTTCCGGATCACGGCAAACCGGCGCGCAGGGCGTTGCGAAGGCTCAAACGGTTTCGACGGGCCGCCGGCAAGGCCCGCGACATCGACGTTCAGATGGACCTGATCGAGGCGGTGACGCCGGAGGATTCGACGCGATTACTGAGGGAAGACTCCGACAAACTGAAAGAGAGCCTGGAGACGGATCGAAAGAAGCTGGCAGAAGAGCTGGTGAGGCAGCTTCGCCGTGGGCAGACGGAGCTGACGCTGGCCCTAGAGGAGATTCTGGACAGGCTTGAGCCCGTGGAGAGTCTCTCGCTTCCGGCCACGGAGTTGGCATCGCTGACGCAGCAATGGTTCGTCGACAACACGCCACCCGAGCCCGAGGGAGGAGCCGAAGACCCGGACCATCTGCACGCAATCCGCAAGGTGGCCAAGCTGGCCCGCTATATCGCGGAGAATGCGCCCAAAGCGGCGAAGCGGCCGCGCCAGCTTGCGGAGTCGTTCGAGAGGCTGCAGCAGAGCGGAGGAGACTGGCATGACTGGCTGGTGCTGGCCGAGATTGCCAGAGAGCGGCTGGGTGGGTCGTCGGAGTTCGCAAAGGCACTTCACGAGCGTAGCCTTGCGGCGCTGGGAAACTACAACCGGAACCTGAGAGAGATAGCCTAGGAGTCGCCCGCTTCGCTGCCTGCGGGGGATCCTCCGGCTGGCACGATGGGCCTGCTCGGCCGCTTTGCACGGGAGCGGCGGCGCATGGAGACGTAGCTGCGCTTCGCCTTCCTCAGCGCGGTCTTTGCCCATGCGTAGTCGCGGGCAAGGATGATGAGACCCGCCAGAGCCAGCGGAATGCCAGGAATGACGGGAAGGACACAGCCGGCGAGACCGGCAGCGAGCAAGCACCATCCGCCTGCCTTTCTTACCCAGCTGTTCCGGTCTGGATCCGCCGCGCTCATGTTTATTAGACGCAGAGGGCCGGGTGGCAAGCCACAATTATTCGCTGCATGGAATGACGGGCGCACCACAGGCGGCTCAGCGCGCCTGCTCCGCATCCTCCATTAACCGAAGAGTATACGGAACCTGCATGGTCACTTACCTGGACCGTCGGGTCTCAATAAAGTGGAAGATGCTCTGGCGTTCCGCGCCCTCTGATATTTCAGGATGCGTTCGAACGTCTCCATCACGATCCTGTTGGCTGTGGCCACGCTGTTTCCAGCGCCGGCGGCGTTTGCCGCCACTGCGCGGAAGGCGCA
>DATHJA010000281.1:0-4320 GCA_035316475.1 Edaphobacter sp.
GGAGTCGCCGTCTCGAAGTCATGATCGAACTCCGACGCATAGTTCTTCGCATGCGTATCCGCCGTTCCCGTCGAGACCATCAGCATCGCCGGGCCCGCCGGAAAGCCATAGATCTTGTCCGCAAGGTAGCGGTCCGTAATGCCCGGTGTCGTCACCGGAGCCAGCCTCGCCATGCCATAGGGATACTGCACGTAAGGAATCGTCGGCGTAAGCAGCTGGCCAATGCCGCCAATATTTGGCCGCACATAATCCACCGGAGCCTTCGTCTCGGCTGCCCGCGCCTGCCCCGCATGGAGTCCCAGCAACGCTCCGGCAAGGCACATCGTCATCCACGTCTTCTGTATAGCGGTCTTCTGCATCGTGATCTTCTGCATAATGCTCCTGTCTTCCCTCTCAGTGCTTCAGGACAAACTGTGCGCTCAGCGAGGCCTCGGAAGATCCGCCGGCCCACACTGTATAGGTGCCTGGCTCCACGGCCCATCGCTTCTCCGCATTCCAAACCGCAAGCTGGCTCTGCGGAAGATCGAAGCTCACCTTCCTCGTCTCACCGGGCCTCAGATGAATCCGCGAAAATCCCGCCAGCGACCGCCGCGGCGTCTCCACGCTGCTCACATCCTCGCGGAAATACAGCTGCGCAACCTCGTCTCCTTCACGGTTCCCCATATTCGTAACATCCACGGTTACACGTACATCTCCCTTGCTCCCGGCTGTAGGAGCCACCGCCGCAAGATGCTCATAGCGGAAGTTCGTATAGCTCAAGCCAAATCCGAACGGAAATAGAGGCTTCCCATTGCTATCGACATACTTCTCCATCCGCGACGGGTCCGAGTTGTAGAATGCTGGAATCTCTCCCACGCTGCGTGGAAACGTAATCGTTAGCCTGCCCGCCGGGTTGTTATCTCCAAACAGCGTCTCGGCAATCGCCTGCCCGCCAAACTCGCCTGGATACCACGCCTCCACAATCGCGGGAACATGCTGCTTCGCCCATCCGATCGTTAGCGGCCTGCCGTTCTGCAACACCAGCACCACCGGCTTGCCCGTCGCCACCACCGCCTCTAGCAGCTTCTCCTGATCGCCCGGCAGATCGAGGTTCGAGCGGTCGAACCCTTCGCCCGAGACCCCCAGCTTCTCTCCCAGCCCCAGGATCACCACCTCGGCATCCTTCGCCTTGGCCACAGCGTCTTCGATCTTCTTCCCTTCGTCGAAGCTCACCTCGGCTCCCGGAACCTCCTTCCGGATTCCGTCCAGCATGCTGATGTGCAGGCCGTTCTCTTCCTTCTCATAGTCCCCATACCGCGCCACATTCGCATTCGGCCCAATCACGGCAATCTTCTTCACCGTCTTCGCCAGCGGCAGCAGGTGGTTCTCATTCTTCAACAGCGTCATCGACTCCCGCGCCGAGGCCAGCGACACCGCAAGGTGCTCCGGCGCGCGATGCGCCCGCGCATTCAGAGCCGTATCTATATAAGGACGGTCAAACAGCCCCAGAGCGAACTTCGTCCGCAGCACCGACCGCACCGCGCGGTCCAGATCCGTCTGCGCCAGCGTCCCCTGATGCACGCAATCGATCAACGCCTTCTGAAACACGTCATGGTCGAAGTCGTAGAACTGCATGTCCACGCCCGACCGTATAGCCATGCAGGTCGCTTCCTGCGGGCTCGCCGCTACTTTATGTACCTTGTACAGACGCTGGATCGCTCCCAGGTCCGACAACACAAACCCCTGAAATCCCCACTCATTCCGTAGGATCGACTTCATCAGAAAGGGATCGGCCGTCATCGGAATCCCATCGGTCTCGTGATACGCGGCCATCACCGCCATCGCATGTCCTTCGCGGATCGCCGGCTCGAACGACTTCAGCATCACCATGCGCAGCTCGCGCTCACCCATGTGCACCGGCGACGTATTTGTCCCGCCCTCAGGAGACCCATGCCCCGCAAAGTGCTTCGGCTCGCTGACGACCGTATGATCCGTGTTCAGCCCCTCGCCCTGCTGGCCCCGCACATACGCCAGGCCAAACTGCCCCGTCAGGTACGGGTCCTCGCCAAAGTCCTCTTCGATCCTCCCCCAGCGAGGCTCTCGCGCCAGGTCGAGCACCGGGGCCAGGATCATATCCACTCCCGTCGCGCGCGCCTCCGCGGCAATCGCCGCTCCCGTGCGCCGGGCGATCTCCGTATCCCAGGTCGCCGCCAGGCCAAGGGGAGCCGGAAATACCGTGCCCGTATCGAAGCCATGCAGCCCCTCCTCGATAAACAGCGCCGGAATCCCCAGACGGTTATGCTCGATCACCCACCGCTGAATCACGTTCGCTTGCTCAGGCGTAGGGTTCAGGTCATGAACGCTCCCCACCCCAAGGCCGCCCCACAGAGCCTGAGCCTTCTCGGGAAGAAACACGGCGGCAGGATCGGCATGTGTATCGTCGGTATGCTTGTCGACGATCTCCTTCGCGCTCGAATACATGTCCAGCTGCCGGACCTTCTCTTCGATCGTCATCCGGCGCAGCAGATCATCGACTCTCCGCTCGAGCGGAACCGTCCTCTGAAGGTACGAGGCCGATCCACTCTTCGCCCCGGTCTTGGAATCAGCCGTCGCCCCACCCTTCACGGTTCGCGCCTGCTGTTGCCCCACCCCATAAAGACAGGGGAGACAAATAAGCGGCGCACCCAGAATCCCCACCATCATCCAGGCATGGATGGTCATCCCCAAAACCACGCCCCTGCCATTACGTTTCCAGTCAAGATCGGCCATCATCGCCCAACAAGCCTCAATCAAGCTCTCTCAGATTTCAAAACACCGTAATTGAAAGCTGATTGGAAGGGCAACGTTAGTGAGCGTTCTAACAGTTTGTTATTTTATTGAAAACAAACAAATTGAGCCGTTCCACGGAGACTAACAGGTACATACCACCGAAAATCGCACCGCCAGCAAGGCAGAAGCTCTCTAAACTCCCATTCAGAAGTCGAGGCTTGAGTTTGTGGATCATCTGGAGAGTGAATCAAAGTAAGTTTTTAAATGGAAAAGGTGTCATCCTGAGCGGAGCCTCTGGCGTTGTATCGCCAGAGGCGCAGTCGAAGGACCTGCGGTTTGCCGCTCGTTGCGAGATGAGTCATTCGCCTACCGGTACATCTGTTTTCTACTTTCTACGGATAAGATCTAGGCCGCCGCAAGCCCCAGCGTAGAGCTCACCTTCGCCACCGCGGCCTTCTCCTCTTCGGTGACCAGCGTCCCTCCGAAACCCAGGAAGCCGCCTTCTTTGGTCGCCTCAGCCGTCGCCTCGGCGATCTTCCCCAGCCACTGCTTTACCTCGGTTGCCTCCTCCGGCGTGGCTTTGGTTCCCAACAGTTCCGAGGTGCGACGCAGGATCTCCGTGGCTGCATCCTGCACTGCGTTAGGCGAAGCTCCCGCGGGCGGCTTCGGAATCGACATCGAGGTCTTCATGTCCTCGGCCAACGCCTTCAGCAGAGGAGTCTGCGCAGACCCCGCAGCCCCAAGAATCATCTTGCCGACCGCCGCCGACTCCTGTACCAGTCCCACCGGACCGCTCGGACTCGCCGCCACCACAAGAATCCCCGCCATCATCGGCGAAGAACGCAACAGGTCCCACTCATCCGCGCTGAAATCTGCCTTTGTGCTCATTGATGCCTCCGCCCCACGAGGCACTCATGCCGGCGGGGCCATTTTGGATTCGTCAGCAGGAAGATAGAAGATTGGCCCACCGCTATCGCCGACGCCATGAGGCTATCCAGCCTATATCTCCATGTCAATTTTGAAGACCGTAAATTAACGATTGCATCCAAATTTCACCCCCTTGTTGTTCCATGGGTACCCACATCTCGACTCTCAGATGTGGGTTGCATGGGAGTCTGATAGGAACCGCCCCACCCCTTGTGAAGCAGGACCTCTCCCACTCCCGGACATGTCAAGTCCTCGCTCCATGTAAGCCATCCATACAAAAGGCTTTACCCGTTGCCGATGAGTTTCCTCCTGCTCCCTATAATGGAAGTAGCTCCTGAAATATTCGTTTAAACTACCGATCGTGAGAGGGTAGGACCGTTACCAGCACCGAGGTCCAAACCTAACTCTCATGAATCGAAGACTTTGCACCAAAATGCGGGGGAGGGGGGTGTACCCCCGTAGACCGGCCTCAAACTTTCGCATTCTTCCACGGGCTCTTATCGGAGACTAAGAGGAAATGAAGAAAAAGCAGCGCATCGGAATCCTCTTCGGCGGACGCTCCGGAGAGCACGAAGTCTCTCTCCTCTCCGCCGCCTCGATCCTCAAAGCCATCGACCGGAAGAAGTACGAGGTCGTCCCCATCGG